>JACDAR010000002.1 GCA_013695335.1 Rubrobacter sp. | reverse complement strand
AACGGGAGTTCTCCAGGAGCACGACACCCCGACCATCCCACTTCTCCAGTTCCTCTTCGACCTCGGGGCCGACTGCGGCGTCGAGTTTCATAACCTGATGGTTGAGCAGTTCTCCGAGGCAGTGGGCAACGGGGTCCATGGCGTATTTGGGGTCGGGCTCCCCCTTGGGGCGTCCGAGGTGGGAGATCAGGATCGGCCGAGCCCCTTCGGATAGCAGATGCCGCACGGTCGGCAGCGCACGCCGGATGCGAGTGTCATCCGTCACCCTTCCGCCTTTCACGGGCACGTTGAAATCCACCCGCACCAGCACCCGTTTGCCCTGTACGTCAAGATCCCTGACGCTCTTCTTGTTCATTGTCTGCCTCCCTTCGGTCGGCGGCTTCAGGTTTCAGGCACTAGGTATCAGCCGTTAGCTCCTGCCAGATTGGGAAGGATCTTCCCATACATCTGCTTGCCTCGGGCGTCGTCCCCCGCTGCGCGGCGCGGCCAGGATTCAAAATGACTTCCCGGCCGCGCTACAAAACCTGATGCCTGCTACCTGAAGCCTGATGCCTCTCTACAGCCTCTCGCCGATGTAGGAGACCACGTCACAGGTACGCACGGAGTAGCCCCACTCGTTGTCGTACCAGCCGAAGACCTTGACTGTGCGGCCGTTGGACATGGTGAGCCCTGAGTCGAAGATGCACGAGTGCTTGTTGCCGATGATGTCCTGCGAGACCAGCGGGGCCTCGGAGTACTGGAGGACGCCTTCGAGGTCGCCGCTGGCGGCATCCTCGAATGCGCCGTTGATCTCATCCACAGAGGCATCACGGGAGACCTGGGCCACGAAGTCCGTGATGGAACCGTCGGCCACGGGGACGCGCAGCGACATGCCGTCCACCTTACCCTGGAGCTCGGGGTAAATAACACCGGCAGTCCTGGCAGCGCCCGTGGAGGTCGGGATGATGTTCCTCGGCGCGCTCCTCGCCCGGCGCGGGTCCTTGTGCGCCGCGTCGAGCAGGCTCTGGTCGTTGGTGAAGGCGTGGACGGTCGTCATGTAGCCTGACTCGATGCCGAAGTTCTCCTGCAACACCTTCACCATCGGGATGATGCAGTTGGTCGTGCAGGAAGCATTCGAGACTACCTGGTGCTGGTCCGGGTCGTAGGACTCGTGGTTCACCTTGTACACGAAGGTTGCGTCGGCTCCTTTGGCGGGGGCGGAGACCACTACCTTCTTCGCGCCGCCTTCGAGGTGGGCCGCCGCCGCGTCGCGGCTGGTGAACACGCCGCTCGACTCGACCACGATGTCAACGCCCACGTCGCCCCAGGGGATGTTCTTCGGGTCGCGCTCGGAGAACGTCTTTATTTCACGGTCGCCGATACGCAGGATATTGCCGTCGAAAGACACGTCCTCGTCCCAGATGCCGTGGGTCGAGTCGTGCTTGAAAAGGTTGGCCAGGGACTCGAAGGGCATAAGGTCGTTGGCGGCCACTATCTCGATGTCGCCTCGCTTCATCGCGGCCTTCGCCACCAGCATCCCGATCCTACCGAACCCGTTCACACCTACTCGTACAGCCACTTGTCTCTCCTCACGTCTACGTTTGCAACACGGTTATTGTGCCCAGCACGCCTAGCTTATAACAATCGGTGAGATTGTCAGGTTTCTGACCCCAGTTCGTTGCCGGCCGCCGCACGCCACGCCTCCTCGAATTCCTGCGCGGCGGTCTCTTGCGCACGGAATGCTTCTTGAGCGTTTATCTCTTCTATGGTCGGTACGGGTTGATCGGAAAGCACCGTCAGATTCCGCTCCAGAGCTTCACCGGCTCGTATTACTCTGTCATCCTTAAAGATTTCGATGTTCCTGGTCACGTACCGCTCATCATCGAGTTCGTAGTAGAGAAGATACGGCTCGTCCTCGAAATCGTGAACCCACTCGCAACG
Source organism: Rubrobacter sp. (assembly GCA_013695335.1). Taxonomy (GTDB): domain Bacteria; phylum Actinomycetota; class Rubrobacteria; order Rubrobacterales; family Rubrobacteraceae; genus JACDGB01. The sequence goes on along the minus strand of JACDAR010000002.1, from coordinate 5,585 downwards.
GATGTACGTCGGGCTCATCGGACTGCGGGCCTCTCCGAAAGGGCAACGAGCCTTCTCAGCCTGTGATTGACGGCGCTTTTGGAGAGTTCCCCGAGACGGGCAAGTTCCGCGAGCGAGGCGTCCGGGTGCTCCAGACGAAGTTCCAGCATCTCGCGCAGCGCCTGCGGCAGTTCGCCCGGGTCGAGGGCTTCGAGGGCTTCCTGCTGGCGGGCCGCCGCAGTCGCTGTGCGTCCGGCGTTCGCCGCGTCGAAGTTGGTAACGCGGTTGGCGTTCGCCTTTGCCTCCCCGAGAACGGCCCGCGCCTCATATTCTAGAACCGCATCATGCAGCCCGAGCTGTGAGAGGAATGTGGTCACGCCGTCTGCGCTGCGGGAGTAGGCTAACCAGCGTCCACGTCTGAGGGTCACAACGAGTTGTGCTCTGGATAGATCTGCGACGCGCCTGATAAATGCTTCGTCGCGATGAACTATCTCAAGGTGATGACCCTTATCCGGACGGGTAACGGAACCAGCGCCCTGGAATGCTCCCCGAAGATACGCGGTTTTCTCTGCGAAACCCCGCAGCCCATCGCGCGCTGCCCGGAGTTCCTCCCTCGCCTGAATGGCGCCGTTGCCCCCGGCACGGACTGCATAACGGGCGCGCCCGAAGCGATCCGGCCCCACTGGTGAGAGGTGCGATTCGAGCCTGAACTCTGATCTCAGCAGCCGCACCACGGAGCGGGCAACGGCGGCGTTGCGGGTGGAGAACGTGACGCCTGAAGCATCCCACTGACCTCCCGCATCCATCAGGCCCGCTAGTTCCTGCCTGTGGGTATAGTGGCTGGTCGCGGCAGTCCGCGAGGCCAGCTCGCGCTTCAGCTCAGAGGCGAACGAGGGCAACGTCGCACACCGCTACCGCGAGCTTGGCGGGATCGTGGCGCACGCCCGCCCCGAAATCGTCGGATAGCAAATCAGCCTCCCGCACCCGGACGCCCATGTCTTCCAGCGTACCGAGATCAACTACCGCGGGGGCCGCGCCTTCAGCCTTGTATCGGGCGACCAGTTCGTCAGGCAGCGTGCCCGAGTGTGAGATCACATCCGTCACCCTCGGTATCCCGTGATCCAGGAGCGCCCGCACATGGTCCGAGACGGAGAACCCCGTGGTCTCCCCGGGCTGGGTCATGACGTTCGCAGCGTACACCACAGGACCATCGAAGCCAGCCAGCGCCCCGCGCACCCCGCCGCCAAGCAGCGCGGGAATGGTGCTCGTGAACAGGCTTCCTGGCCCAAGCACCACAACGTCAGCCCCTTCGACGGCTTCGATCACGCCTGGCGGGGCCGGTACGTCAGCAGGCTCGACGGCGACCGATGAGGCGCGTCTACCAGCGTCCCGAGGCGTTGATTCGCCGCGCGTCACAGAGCCGTCCGGGTGGGTGATAACGAGCGTCAAACTTCTCTCGGCCGCCGGGAACACCTGCCCCTTCACCCTCAGAAAATGGGCGGCCTGTTCTACACCCTCGCAGAAACCGCCCGCCATGTCCGAGAGCGCCGCGATGATGAGGTTGCCAACCGCGTGATCCGTGAGTTCACCGCCTGATTCGAAGCGGTAATTGAAAACCTCTGCAAGCTCCCGTCGCCCTGCGAGCGCCACAAGACAGTTCCTCACGTCGCCGGGCGGCGCCACCCCGAGTTCCTGGCGCAACCGGCCGCTGGAGCCACCGTCATCCCCGACGGTGACCACAGCCGTGAGATCCTCCACCCTGTCGCGCAATCCCCGCAGAAGCACGGGCAACCCGGTACCGCCCCCGAACGCCACTACCCGCAAATCTTCCATCCCGCTCACGGAATCAAGTATATCGGGCCGGGACCTTGCATCGCCTTCAGCCCGAGAACCAGTCGCGGTCGTGGGGCTCGCCGAGGTTCAGAATCGGACCTTTCGGGATGACGCGCGTCGGGTTGACGCTCTCGTGGCTGGTGTAGTAGTGGCGCTTTATGTGGTCGAAGTCAACGGTCTCGGCGACGCCCGGCGTCTGATAGAGATCCTTGAGATAGCCCCACAGGTTCGGGTAGTCGGAGATGCGGCGCAGGTTGCACTTGAAATGATAGTGGTAGACGGGGTCGAAGCGCACCAGCGTCGTGAACATGCACCAGTCTGCCTCGGTTACGACGTTGCCGCACAGATACCGCTGTTCCGAGAGGACGTTCTCCCAGTGGTCGAGCGCCTCGAAAACCTCGGTTACAGCTTCTTCGTAGGTATCCTGCCTTGAGGCGAAGCCCGAACGATACACGCCGTTGTTGATGGGGTTGTAGATTGCCTCTATCGTCAGATCCACCTCGTCCCGAAGGTCATCCGGCAGAAATTTCGCATCGGTTGCCGCATACTCCCCGAACTCGGTGTCGAGCATGCGGATGACCTCACGCGACTCGTTGTTGACGACTGTCTCCCGCCCTTTGTCCCACAGGACGGGCGTAGTGACCCTGCCCGTGTAGTTTGGGTCCGCCTTCGTGTAGATGTCGCGCAGATGCGTCGAATCGTACAGTGGGTCTGTGAAATCGTCAGAGAAAGTCCATCCATCCTCCCCCATGAACGGCGCGACGCTGGAGAGCGAGATGGCGTCATCCAGGCCCTTGAGCTTTCGCATGATGACCGCGCGGTGCGCCCACGGGCACGCCCACGATACGTACAGGTGGTAGCGGCCAGCCTCAGCCGGGAACCCGCTCGAACCGTCGGCGGTCACCCGGTCCCGAAACGAGGTCTCGGAGCGCACGAAGCGGCCTTCTTCGTTTGCGAAGCTGTTCCCTGTACGCCACTCACCCTCCACGAGCATGCCCATTAGTGCATCCCTCCGATCCGCGCAGCCAGCATTCAGCGGTCAACCTGCTCCGAACATCTTTCATGGGATAATTCTACCCGGCGCCATCTACACGCGGGAGGCCATTGCGGCGTTGGGTCAGGTAACCCAGCCACCGGAGATCGGGATCACCTGCCCCGCCAGGAACTTGCTCGCGTCGGTGGAAAGCGCCAGCACGAGCTCGGCGGCCTCCCTTCCCTCGCCGATCCGTCCGGCCGGGATGTCCGCGACGAGCTGTTCACGCACCTCATCATTCTCCAGCATCTCGTCTGTGTAGTACATGTTGTTCGCGATGTGCGCGGGGCCGATAGCGTTGACCTGCACATTGTGGGGCGCTGCCTCTGCTCCGACGACCTGGAGGAAGGCGTTCTGCGCACCGCGGGCGGCGCTGTAGATGCCAAGCTGCGGGATGGCGCGGAGCGGCGTCGCGCTCGTCGCGCCCACGATCTTGCCCTCCCGGCGTTCGATCATCCGCGGCAGCACGGCCCGCACGAAACGCATCAGCGGCTACACCAGTTCGTCCAGATAAGCCTGGAAATCCTCGTCCTCGAACTCCGTCACGTCCCCAAGCATGTTCGTCAGTGGCATCATATGCGGCGGCCCGGCAAAGTTGGCGACGAGCACATCTATGCGTCCGGCCTGCCCGACGACCTCCTGGATGACGCCTGGGTCTTTGTACTCCGACTGGTCAGCGATGACGTGGGCGCCCTCATTCTCGAAAAGTTCGCTGACCGGCGGACCAATATAGCGTTCGGCGTGCGTTACGAGAACCCGCTTTCCTTCGAGGCGGCCAGTCACTGGAATCCTCTCCAGCCCAATATCCATCGGAGCATTGCATCCTCATTTCTTCTGGCTTCCACCCACACCCTTCATCCCACCAGATTCTATCCGACCACGGCTTCCAGCTTGCCCGCGTATTTCTATCGGCCCTCGATGTCGCGGTGGCGGACGAAGATGTCTATCTCGTTGCTCTCGACGCCTTCCTCGCGCAGATGACGGGCGAGCTCCTCGACGATTGCCACGGAGCGGTGACGGCCGCCGGTGCATCCAATGCCAAGGGTGAAGTACGTTTTGCCTTCCTCGGCGTAGCGTGGGATCAGGAAGGCGAGAAAGTCTCGCAGGCGTCCCAGGAATTCCTGGGTATCTGCGTGGGCGAGCACGGTATCGCGAACGGGGACGTCCTGGCCGGTGAGGGGACGAAGTTCGGGATCGTAGTGGGGGTTGGGGAGAAATCGGACGTCGAGGAGCATGTCCACGTCCATCGGGGCGCCGTGTTTGAAGCCGAAGGAGATCAGGCTGACTGTCAGCCGCCCCGTGAGCGTCTCAGCCAGCTTCTTGAACCGCATCCTGGCGTCGAGGGTGGAGTAGCCGGAGGTATCCACAACCACGTCCGCTTTCTCACGCAGGGTCGAGAGGTCCCGTCTCTCGGCCCTGATGGCTTCGAGCACGTCGCCGTTTCGGGCTGCGGGATGCGGCCTGCGGCTCTCCTGGTATCGCCTGACGAGGGTGCGGTCGTCTGACTCTATGAACAGTACCTTCTTCTCCCACCCGTTCGCGTGCTCCACGGCTTCGAGGCTCCGCTCCAGCTCCTCCCCGAAGTACCTCCGACCGCGAGTGTCCATCACCACAACTACCCCGTCCGGACCTTCCTGGCCGTCGCGCTCCATGACGGCCGGGATCATGCGCGGAGGCAGGTTGTCTATGCAGTAGTATCCGGCGTCCTCGAAGGCCCGCATGGCGTTGGATTTCCCGGCTCCCGAAAGGCCGGTGATGATTATGATGCTCCGTTTGCCCTGTAGCGGGGGCTCTGTGGTCGAGGGCGACTGCTCGCTCACGCGGCATCCTCCCCTCTGTGCTGCGCCGAACGGTTCATGATCTCGCCGGAAGGTAACATCAGTCCCCCAGGGTTGCAACGGATGTCAGCATATTTAACGAGAAGGTTACAGGCCAGAAGGTTACAGGCATCAGGTTTCAGCTATCAGGTAATACCAAGTGGCTTGCTTCCCGCTACCAACAACTTTCGACAAGAATCAGACGATGCGACTGCCGGCAACAGCGACGCTTCCGAGCCCCTGAAACCTAACGGTGCAACCGGCCGTGGATCTCGCGCGCGACCCTGCCGGGTAGTCCGGGTACTGCCTCTATCTCCTGCAACGAGGCGTTGGTGAAGGCTTCGGGGGTTCCGAAGTGTTCGAGCAACATCTTCTTGCGGGCTGGTCCGACGCCCGGCAATTCGTCGAGGACGGAGGCGGTCATGGCCCTGCCCCTGAGTTGGCGGTGGTACGTGTTGGCGAAACGGTGGGCCTCGTCGCGGACGCGTTGGAGGAGGTGTAGTTCGGGGGATTCGCGGGCCAGGATCACGGGTTCCGGACGGCCCGGTTCGTACACTTCCTCGTCGCGTTTGGCGAGCGAGCGAAGCGGTATGTCCGGCAACTCGGTGCCGACGCCCATCTCGTCCACTATGGGCATCACGGCGGAGAGTTGTCCCTTGCCGCCGTCGAGCAGGATCAGATCCGGAGCAGGCGTGAACTTCTCATCCTCGGCCTTGAGCCGCTCCAGGCGCCGCCGGATTACCTCTGCCATGCTCGCGAAGTCGTCCGCGCCCTCGACGGTCCTTATCTTGAAACAGCGGTACTCGCTCTTCGCCGGACGCCCGCCCTGGAAGACGACCATCGAGGCTACGGAGTTCGTACCCATCGTGTTCGAGATGTCGTAGCACTCGATCCTCACCGGCAAAGCTGGCAATGCGAGTTCC
>JACDAR010000023.1 GCA_013695335.1 Rubrobacter sp. | reverse complement strand
AATGGGCCGGGATTACTCGGGATGGCTGACCGTCGAGGAACTCGGAGAGGCCGAGAGCAACGTCACGGTCCATCTCTCCTTCGGTCCCCGTTCGGTCGAGGAAGAAATCCAGGAGGACTCGGAAGGGGAACGTGATCCGCTAGAGGAGGGCATCGAAGCCACCCTGGAGTCGATCCGCCGCCAGATCGAGGAGGCCTCCGGAAAACTAGAACCACCACGGACGAGCTGAGAAGTTCGGAGCAAAGCGTCTTAAAGGAACCTCCGTGAAGCCCATATTGGCGACGCTCTCACGTGGTGCGAGCGCGTTCAACTTCATGTTCGACGGTTCCCAGGGCTCAACGGCCTCTACTGGCATCTCGCGGTATGCAATGCGAGTACCCCACGAACGGACGCCGCGCCTGTCACGGGTCGCCGAGATAGGCAACCAGTAGTTTTTCAAACCAGGCGTGTGCCTACGCAACCCACGAGGACGGTAGAATCACCGAACACGATTCTACGAAGTCGCCGCTATGAGGGCACCGCTACGGAGGAGAAACAGGCAGTGGAATTCAAACTCTCGGTCCTCGATGTCTCGCCGGTCAGCTCAGGCTCCAGCGGCGCCCAGGCGCTCCAGAACACGCTCGACCTGGCCAGGCTGGCGGACAGGCTCGGCTACGAACGCTACTGGCTGGCAGAGCACCACAACCTCCCAAGCATCGCAAGCTCCTCCCCTGAGGTCATGATCGGGCACGTCGCCAGCGCGACCGAGAGGATACAGGTTGGAGCCGGCGGGATCATGCTCCCCAACCATGCGCCCCTCAAGGTGGTGGAGACCTTCAACGTGCTTCAAGCGCTCCATCCCGGACGCATCGACCTCGGGATCGGCCGCGCCCCGGGCACCGACCCCGTGACGGCTTCTGCGCTTCGACGCAGCAAAGACACCATCGGAGCTGCGGGCGCGGATGACTTCCCGCAGCAGTTCGGCGAGATGCTTGCGTTCGGCGGAGATGGTTTCCCCGAAGACCATCCGTACCGTTCCCTCGTAGCCATGCCACAGGAGATCGGACTTCCCCCGATCTGGCTTCTCGGTTCCAGCGGCTATTCCGCGAAGGCGGCGGCGCAGATGGGGCTGGGCTACGCTTTTGCCTCGCACTTCAGCCCCTCAGACCCAACCCCCTTCATGCGGAGCTATCGGGAGGACTTCGAGCCTTCGGAAAGCTTCGACAAGCCATCTGCAATACTCGCCGTCTCGGTGATCTGCGGCGAAGACGAGGAACATGCCAGGATGTTGGCATCCTCCATGCAGCTTGGATGGGTCAGGATGCGGAGCGGTAAACCTTCCCCACTGCCAAGCCCCGAGGAGGCGATGGTTCACCAGTACACGCCGTTCGAGCGGCAACTGGCCGACGCCTACCTTTCCATGCAGATCATGGGCGACACGGAGAGCGTGCGGGGCAGGATCGAGGAGATAGCGGAGCATACAGGGGCGGATGAGATCATGGTCACCACCAACGTCTATGACCACGGCGAGCGTCTGAGATCCTACGAACGTCTCGCCGAGGTCTTCGAGGCCGCGTCACTCCGCAGCTAAACCCCTTCTCGCCACGCAGGACTCGAAGCGAAGGGAACGTCCGGGATTTTATACTTAACGCCCGGCAAACTCGATATCAGGTTGGGAAAACCCGATAGTCACCGCAACAGGTGGGCTGCTGTTCGCCCAATTCATTGTTGATCCATTGGCGTAGACTCCAATCTTGTAGGAGAATGAGCAAGATTTTTGGGAACCTCCGCCCTCAAGGGAGAGTTGGGTATGGGCGCTCTTGGATCTGGATACGAAGGGCTGCGGGCCGACGTTTCAGAGGCGGTCCGGGTATGGTTGCTCGGAGGCTTTCGGATTAGCGTAGGTTCTAGATCCTTACCCCAAGATGCCTGGCGGCTGAGGAAGGCGGCCGCCCTGGTGAAGCTCCTCGCCCTGGCTCCTGGACATCGCTTGCACCGAGAGCAAGCGATGGAGGCACTCTGGCCCGATTCTGGAAGGAAGGCAGCTTCCAACAACCTTCGAGGCGCCCTTCACGCCGGCCGCAGAACCCTCGCGCCCGATCCGAGAATGGGTCCACGCTACCTGGCATCCCAGGACGAAACGCTCGTGCTTTGCCCCGAGGGGCAGCTATGGGTTGACGTCGAGGCCTTCGAGGCGGCGGCGGCGATGGCTCGCCGCTCCCAACACCCTTCTGCCTACCGGGCGGCCGGTCAGCTGTATGCTGGTGAGCTACTCCCCGATAACCGCTACGAGGAGTGGGCGGAGAACAGGCGGGAACAGCTACGACGACTGTACCTCGAGCTGTTGGTCGAAGTAACTGGACTGTACGAAGAACGCGGGGAGTACGGGCAGGTAGCTGAGACGTTACAGAGGGTCTTGTCGGAAGAACCTGCCAGCGAGGAGGCACACGCTGGCCTGATGCGCCTTTACACCCTTTCCGGGAGACAGGAAGAGGCGCTCACGCAATACGAACGACTCCGGGGGATTCTCTTCGAGCGGCTTGGCACGGAGCCTGGCCCCACGACCCGAACCCTACGCGACGAGATAGCGGCCGGCAGATTCCAGCCCACGCAGCGCGCCGCTCCCCCGCGGAAGGAACCACCGCATAGCGGCAAGCACAACCTGCCCTCGCCCAGGACAAGCTTCGTCGGGCGCGAGCGAGAAGTGGTCCAGGTCAAGAGGATGCTAGCCATGACGGGGCTCTTAACCTTCATCGGTACTGGCGGCTGTGGCAAGACACGGCTCGCCTTGGAGGTGGCCAGGGACCTGATCGGAACCTATAAGGACGGGGTGTGGCTCGTGGAGCTGGCGCGGTTGTCTGAGGAGGCATTGGTACCACAGGTGGTGGCCGGCACCTTGGGGGTGCAAGAGCAACCGGGGCGTCCCCTCATAGAGAGCCTGCTCGACACCTTGAAAGACAAAGAGATGCTCCTCATCTTGGACAACTGTGAGCACCTGATCCATGCCGCAGCGCGCCTGACGGTGGCCCTGCTCGACTCTTGTTCGCGTCTGCGGGTGCTTGCCACCAGCCGGGAGCCACTGGGCGCGATGGGCGAGTTGGGCTGGCTGGTGCCCTCGCTCTCGGTGCCCGACACACAACAGCCGACCACCGTGGAGGAGCTCCGAGGCTACGAGTCCGCTCGACTGTTCGCGGATCGTGCCTCCAACAGTCATCCGGGCTTCGAACTAACGCCCGGGAACACCGCGGCCGTGGCACAGGTGTGCGCGAGGCTGGAGGGCATACCGCTCGCCATAGAGCTCGCGGCAGCGAGGATCGGGATACTCTCCGCTGCACAGATCTCCGAAAGGCTCGGACATTCCCTCAAACTGCTCACGGGCGGAGACCCGACGGCGGACCATCGCCACCAGACCTTGAGGGCGGCGCTGGAGTGGAGCTTCGAGTTGCTTGGAGAGCCCGAGCAAGTACTATTCTGGAGACTCGCCACGTTCGCTGGCGGCTTCACCCTGGATGCGGCCGAGAACGTCGGAGCGGGAGGAGACATCGAGGAGGAAGACATCCTGGAGTTGCTCTCTATGCTGATGGGAAAGTCGCTGGTAGTAGCCGAAGAAAATTGGGAGAGGGGGGCACGATACAGGCTGCTTGAACCTGTCAGGCAGTATGCCAGAGAGAAGCTAATGATGAGCGGGGATGCTGAGGCGGTCGAGCGCAGGCACGCCGGGTACTTCCTCGCCCTGGCGGAAGAGGCCGAGCCAGAGTTGACCAGACCTCGGCAGGCGGAGTGGCTAGATCTTTTGGAGACTGAGCACGACAACCTCAGGGCAGCCCTCTCTTGGGCGCTCGGGCGGGAGATCGATCCGGGACCCCAGATGGCGGGCGCCTTGTGCCGGTTCTGGCACACGCGCGGTTATTTGAGCGAGGGGAGAAGGTACCTGGAGGCGGCTGTGAGGAACGCCGCATTACCGGCGACCGTGCGCGCCAAGGCCTTCAATGGGTTGGGATGGATAGCGGAGCCGCAAGGCGATTACGAGCGGGCGCGCACAGCATACGAAGAGAGCCTGGGATTGTATCGAAGTTCCAATGACAAAAGGGGCGTCGCAAACGCGCTCGGTGATTTGGGATCCCTGGCTCTGGATCGAGGAGACTACGAGGAAGCAACATCGCTGCTGGAAGAAAGCCTGGCGCTGCACCGAGAATTGGGAAGCAAGGAAGAGGTTGTTGGCGTACTCAACGGCCTCGGAGTATTGGCCTCAGCCAATGGAGACCGAGAGCAGTCTATATCGTTCTTCAGTGAGGCATTGGCCTTGAGTCGAGGGACAGGAAACGTACGGATGAACGCGGTCTCCCTGGGCAACCTCGGGATCACGATGTTGGTCCATGGCGATACTGAACAGGCGGCGGTGTTGCTTGAAGAAGGTTTGGCATTGTTTCGAGACATTGGTGATAGCTCGAACATCGCCATAGGCCTCATGCATTCGGCCCTTGCCGCGCTGATCCAAGGTGACCATGAACGGGTAAAGTCGCTGAGCCAGGAGAGCTTGAAGTTGCTCCAGAAAGCCGAAGATAAGCAGCACATCCCCGACTGCCTGGAGATAATGGCGGGCGAGGCCGGAGCGCAGGGCCAGGCGCAAAGGGCGGCGCGGCTGTGGGGGGCGGCGGAGGCAATGCGTGAAGTCATCAGTGTTCCCTTGCAGCCCGAAGATCGCAAACTACTAGACCCTTATCTAGCCTCAGCACGTTCCAGCCTGGGCGAGGAGGCATGGCGAATGACCCTGGCAGAGGGGCGAGCAATGATGCCCAAACAGGCCATCGAGTACTCGCTCTCTACAATAGAAACTACCGTGTCTCCACGGTTCGCCCGTGGCTCAGGGGGAAACCTTACCCCTCTTTCCCCTCGCGAGGAGGAGGTGTCGTTACTAGTATCCCGGGGGCTCACCAACCGCCGGATCGCCTCGGAGCTCTTCATCTCCGAGCACACGGTCGCCAACCACATAGCCAAGATCCTCAAGAAGCTGGCCTTGGGCTCCCGCTCGCAGCTCTCCGCTTGGGTGGCCGAACGAAGTCTGCCATAATCGGACTCTCTCCAAATGAGAAACACGTCACTAACGAGTTTGAAGAGAAATTCATCCCGATGGCTCTGGCACGTGAGGATTCAAAACGTGCTCCGAACCCATCGGAGGCAAGGGATGCCTGACTGAGTCGATACATCCCTTGCCTCCGGTTCGCGTGAACCACTCCTCGGCGTCTAGTTCGTGGCTAGAACCATGCTCGGCTGGTACTGCTGGGTGAAGACCCGATCCACCTGTTCTCTCATACAAGCCACACCAGCGTCTTCGGTTAGCGATCACTCCGAGGTCACCGTTCGCGAGGTAGGCGAGGACATCTTCCCGCGGGCGCCTTTGCTTGCGCTACGAGCGTCGAACATCCACGAAACGTCCTCGTTCAGTGTCCTTTGTAACGTGCACGCAGGGTCACTGTCGCCACGTCGCTGTTCCACTCGTCCGCGTTCGGCCCAAACGAAAACGCGGCGGTGGACGCGCCGTTTCCGGTTGGCGGGATCCCCACCTCTGCAGCGCTGGTGACACTACCCCCCACCGCCAAGGTCAAAAGCAGTACGGCCGACACATACATGCCGCGCTTCGTCGAGTTGACGCTTACACTAGGGTGGCGTGCGTGAATAGCCAGGGCCCTCTCCACCCACATGAACTTGCCTCGAACTCTCCTCACTATTGCTCCCTGCTTTCCTGCAGCGCCGAATCGCCGTTGACCTTCCTCAATAACGGGGGTCGGGGTGGCCATGGCTTCTCCTTTCTTGCGCTCCTCCGGTGGAGAGTGATCCCTCGTCAGAAAGCGCTGGGTTTACGAAGAGAAGCCTAGGAATGGGGATTTCCCGTCGTCATGAGCACCCAGCCCAAACTGCGCGGGAAGATAATCCCGTCCCATTCAGGAATTGCCTCTGGACCAGGCGGGACACCTTCCCGCCCGATCCGGATGCTTCAGTAGAGAATCCGAGCCCAGGCATCCATCCCGAGCTACTCGGGAAGATGTTCCCGTCCAACTCGGGAATCTTGCCCATGACGGCGGGACACCTTCCCGTATAGGCTTGCGTTAGCGGTCGCA
>JACDAR010000010.1 GCA_013695335.1 Rubrobacter sp. | reverse complement strand
GCTATCAGGGCCCCACTCTTCGGCGACCGGCGCAAGAGGGTACTCGAAGATATCGCCATCGCAACCGGCGGCCAGGTCGTCACCACGGAGCTCGGCCACAGGTTGGAGAACACGCGACTCGACCAGTTGGGACGGGCGAGGAAGGCCATCGTCAGCAAAGATGCCACCACCATCCTCGGCGGCGAGGGAGACGAAGAAAGAATCAAAGACCGTGTCAGGCATCTAAAGAGCGAGCTCGCGGCCACCTCGCCGGACTACGACAGGCAGAAGCTCAACGAGCGCCTCGCCAAGCTGGCCGGCGGCGTGGCTGTCATCAGGGTGGGCGCGACTACCGACAGCGAACTGAGGGAGAAGACGCACCGCGTCGAGGACGCTCTGTCCGCGACCCGCGCGGCCCTGGAGGAGGGCATCGTGCCAGGCGGCGGCGTGGCGTTGTTGCGGGCCCAGGCTCCGGTGGGAGACCTTCTCCAGACGCTGGAAGGCGACGAGAGGACCGGTGCGGCCATCATCCATCGGGCGCTGGAAGAGCCGATCAAGCAGATAGCGGTCAACGCCGGGGCTGACGGCTCCATCGTGGCGGAGAGGGTCAGGAACCGGGACGATAACGTGGGCTTCAACGCCCTGACGGGTGAGTACGAGGACCTCATCGAGGCCGGCATCATAGACCCGGCGATGGTGGCGAGGAGCGCGCTGCAAAACGCGGCCTCCATCGGCGCCCTTATCGTCACCACCGAAGTCGTGGTCGCCGAACCCCCCGCTGGACTCGGTGCGGCGGCGGTGAACCGGGCCGGCATGAACATGGACATTCTGTAATTCGGGTCTGATGGCCTGACAACAGGGAGGTAGAAAATGGCAGAGGAACGAGGAACGGCGACGGACAAGACGGTACTTTCGGACTGGGTGGGGTACTGGGTCTTCATCACCTACATGTCCGGCCCGAACCTGGATCAGAGCGAACCCGCCAAGCCGGTGAAGGGCCAACCTGAAGCCATTACCGCTTCGTTCTATCTGGAGAGCTACGGACCACTGGGCATCGAAGCGCGACGGGCCACGGATATCCCGACCATCTTCATTTCCTGGGGCGCCGTCATGTACATCCAGGGGCCACCGCCCGAGGTGAGGGTGCAGATCGACAAGGAAATGTCGAAGCAATCAGGGGGAGAGGCTGGCCCCACGCCAGAGTCCCGCAATTGAGCGACGCTGGCGTTATTCGTCAGTAATCCCAGGACATGCCACGCCCGCTTGTTTCGAGCGCGGCATGCTGGAGAATCGCTGGCTAAGTAGCAGAGAGAACGACCTTGAGGGCGTTGGTGTTCGCGGCGTCCGAGAACACGTCGTAGGCGTCCATGATCTCATCCAGCCCGAAGCGGTGGGTTGCGAAAGGCGTGGGGTCCAGGCGTCCCTCTGATACCAGTTCCAGAAGGGTCGGCGTGGATGTGGTGTCCACCAGCCCTGTGGTTATGGTGATGCTTTTGATCCAAAGCGTCTCCAGATGGAGCGTGGCGGGCGTGCCGTGGACCCCGACGTTGGCGACATGTCCGCCAGGGGCCACGAGCTCGGTACAAAGCTCGAAGGTCTCCGGTATCCCGACCGCCTCTATCACCACGTCAGCCCCGAGCCCGCCGGTGACCTCCATGACCTTCTCCACAGCGTCTTCAGAAGAGTTGTCTATGGTCATGTCCGCACCGAATTGCCTGGCGCGCTCCAGCCGCGAGGTGTCCTGGTCTATGGCGATTACACGACCAGGCCCGTAGAGCTGGGAGGTCATGATCGCCGCGAGGCCCACGGGCCCAGCGCCGACCACGGCGGCGGTGTCGCCCGGCTTCAACGCGCCGTTTATCACCCCGATCTCGAACCCCGTGGGCAGTATGTCCGAGAGGAACAATACCTGCTCGTCTGAGAGACCTTCGGGTACTTTGTAGAGTCCGTTATCCGCGAACGGGATGCGTACGTGCTCGGCCTGCGTCCCGTCCACGAGGTGGCCCAGGATCCAACCTCCTCCGTTGAGACACTGGCTGTAAAGTCCCCGCTTGCAATGCGCGCACCGCCCGCACGAGGAGATGCAAGATACCAGAACCCTGTCCCCTTCCTTCACGTCCCTGACGGCGCTACCCGTCTGCACCACAGTCCCTACTGCCTCGTGACCCAGGGAGCGCCCCGCTTCCACGGTGGGGACATCACCCTTGAGTATGTGCAGGTCGGTACCGCAGATCGTGGTGGTGTCGATTCTGACTATGGCATCCTCAGGCTGCTCGATGCCAGGGTCGGGCTTCGACTCCCACTTCTTCTCTCCAGGACCATGGTAAACCAGCGCTTTCATGCGATCGTCCTCCTCTCACATTGCCCCTTCGAAGGTATTGTATCGCAAGGCTCAAGTGATCGCCTAAGGCATGATTGTCCGGGCGCTCCCCGGCCGCGCCTATGAGTTGCCGAGGTCCGACAGAGAGGGGATGCCCGCGATGCCCGTTGCGGAGTGGATGGCGCGCACTATGGCTTCCTGCATCATGCGTGCCCCCCACATCCCGACGATATCGGGAGCAGCGTCCACGCCGGTTTCCGTATCCGCCACCGAGGCTGCAAAAATGGTGTCCCCATCCACAGAGGTGTGTGCTGGCTCTACGGCACGCGCCAGGCCATCCTGGGCCATCTGGGAGATTTTGGTTACCTGCGGTTTGGTGAGGCGGGCGTTTGTGGCGACGATCCCAAGCGTGGTGTTCTCGCCCCACCGCATGTTGGCCATGACCTCGGGGAGCAACTCCACCGTATCCCCGAGGCTGCCGTCGTCGAGGCGGGGACCGGCCAGAACGTCCCCGGTTCGCGGGTTCCGAACGTGCCCGAAGGCGTTGGCCACTGCCAGGGCCGCGATGACGAGGCCGCCATCCAGACGCACGGATGCGCTTCCGATTCCGCCTTTCATGGCCCGTTCCATACCGAGCACCTTGCCGACGCTCGCGCCAGTTCCAGCGCCAGCGGTTCCCTGCGCAAAGTTTCCAGACTTCGCTGAAGCTGCGGCTTCGTAGCCCATCGTCGCGCCGGGGCGGGCTTCGGGGGAGCCTATCGGCAGGTCGAAGATCACGGCCCCAGAGACCAGCGGGATGCGGGCGACGCCAACGTCGAGGCCGACCCCCTGCTCTTCGAGGAAACTGACGACGCCATCCGCGGCAGCGAGGCCGAACGCGCTGCCGCCCGTGAGGATGAGGGCGTGGGTCCCGCGCACCGTGCCCGTTGGCGCGAGCCGGTCAGTCTCCCGCGTGCCTGGCGACGAGCCACGCACGTCCACGCCGACGGTGGCCCCACCGGGAGGCTCGAACAGGACAGCCGTGCATCCCGTGACGCCAGAGAGGTCGGTGGCGTGGCCGACGAGGACGCCTGGCACGTCGCAGAGGTTATCCGGCATGATCTTCTACGCTTCTGGCTCCCCCACCGGCTCTGCTCCTGGTTCTGTAGCGGGAGAGACCTCCCACTCGTCGGGGTCCGCGGGCTCGATGCCGGGGTTGTCGCGGGCCAGGCTTCCCAGGGTGATGAGCTCCTGGTCTGAGCGTTTGGTGCCGAACTGGACGAGGACGGAGTCCCGGACCATCGAGTAGTCCACCACTTTTCCCTCGCGCTCACCGAGCTTCACCGTCGAGTTCTTGAACGGCGCCCGCTCCTTGAACTCCTTGTAGGCGTCATGCTCGTAGCGCATACAGCACTTCACCTCGCCGCAGCAGCCCATGATCTTGTCGTTCGGCGTCACGCCCTGCTGCCTGGCCAACCTGATGTTCACGGGCCCCATGCTGCGCGCCCCGCTCCACGTGGCGCAACACAGCGGAAGCCCGCACGTGTCGCAGCCGCCCACGTCCCCAGAACGCTCGATGAAAGAGAAACGCCGGAACGCGACCTTCGCGCCGTAGCGGGCCTCGAGTCCATCCCTGATGGGGGTAAGGTTCGGCTCCTCGTCCGACTGGTACTTCACCTCGACGTAGGAACCATCCAGGGACACGTCGCAGCCTATGAACTCGATCTTCTCGATCCGGTGGTCCCTTGCCAGCTTCTGGGCCTCGGCGCGGACCTCGCGGCCAAGCTCCCTGTGCGCACCTTCCTCCCGGTCATCTTCCGCGGTGACGATACGGAGTATGTCGTAGGGCTCGTGGTACGGCTCGCGGCGGCGGGGCGTGAGCGCCACGCGCCCGACGAACTCCCCGTATTCGGTGGCGACGACCACCCGGTATCCGACGCGGAGGTCGAGGTCTCGCGCAAAGCAAAGCTTCGCCACGCCCCATCCGGGCAGTCGGACGTCTACCAGCCTGGGTAGGATCCCAGTATCCTGCGCCGTATCCGTGATAGAGCCACCTCCAGGATCGCCTCTGGCGAAACATTATACGCAAGCGACGCGCGCGATTCCCCTAATGTCAGAGCCGCCCCCGCCCAATCCGCTTCAGGACTCTCGCGGACGCGACCCTGGATCTCCCCCACCCTGTCCACGTTCGCGGCCAGTTCAGGCGCCCCAGCCCCTATCACCGCAGCATCCCTGTACAGCAGCGTGAGCAATTCGAGAGCCTCCGTCACGGCCCCGTCCCGCGCCGCCTTCCCAGCCCGCTTCGCCCCATCTTTCGCCCGCCGATCCGGCTCTTCGAAAGCCTCCAGATATGTCTTCTCCCGTGTCGCCCCAACCGCCTCGGCCCGGGCCAGGATGCGGCCGACGGCCCTGTGCCGCTCCTCGAAATCCCGCGAGTACGAGAACCCTGTCTCGAACACCGCGTCCCGCAACTCCCGCATCTCCTCTTCCCTGGCATACCTGAGCGAGAGACCCAAGCTCCCCCGTCCCAGGGCCGCTACAAGCTCAGCCTCCTCGACACCGTGGCCTTTCAGAAACCTGGCAACCTCCGGAACCGGAACCGGATCGAACCGAATCGCCTGCGCCCGCGAAGCGACGGTCGGCAACACACCTTCACGGGAGGAGGCGAGCAACAGGAAAACGGACTCCCCCTCAGGCTCCTCCAGCGTTTTCAGAAGTGCGTTCGCGGCCTGTGGGTTGAAGGTGTCCGCAAAAAGAATGAAGCAGCGGCGCGCGCCTTCGAATGGCCGGCTCGCGGCCAGACGAACAACCTCCCGGATCTGCCTGATGGTGGTGAAAGCGCCTTCTGGTTCCATCTCGACCAGGTCGGGATGCAGCCCGCGGCGCGCCCGGTCCCCGGCCGTCGCATCCCCGCCGGCAACGAGCGCAGCCCCGAACTTCCTTGCAACGGTTCGCTTGCCGACGCCGGGTTGCCCATGAAAAAGGTAGGCGTGCGCCACGCCATCCGTCGCCAGACCGCGCTCCAGGAGCCGCAGGGAAGGCTCGTTGCCGAGTACTCCAGAAAAGACCCCGGTATCAGCCGTCATCGTCCTCCCCGTCGCGGCGTACCCTCCCGATTACTCCGACCCCCGCGCCAATGGATATACCGATCCCGATACCAAGCGCGATGTTACCCATCGCCAAACCGATGCCCACGCCAAGGGCTACGCCGATTCCCGCACCCAGCGCCACACCATAACCAGGTTCGTTACCGGATCTTCTGTTCATGGGTTGCGCTCCTTTCCGCTCCTCGCAGCGAGTCTACCGCAGAGGGTGGATCTCCCCCATCACCCTCTCCGCCAGCTCGCCAGGTGGCAGCGCCGCATCGAGGACCACTATGCGTTGCGGTTCCAGGCGTATGATCCCCTCGAAACCGCGCTCGACGCGGCCCATGAACTCAGCGCCGACGACCTCGATCCTGTCCAGCGAAGCCCGTCCCTCTCGCGCCCGCCTCTCCCTCTCATCCACACCGAGGCGCAGATAGAACGTCCGATCCGGCACGACGCTCTCCACGGCCCACGAGTTCAGATCCCTGACAGCGTCAGCGCCGAGCCCCCGTCCGAAACCCTGGTAGGCGATGCTCGAATCCAGATACCGCTCGCAGACCACGTTCTCGCCCCTTTCCAGACGGGGTAGGATCTCCCTTCGCGCATGATCCGCCCGCGCCGCCGCGTACAGGTACGCCTCGGTCCACGCGTCCATGTCTACTTCGGGGTCGAGAAGAATTCCCCTGATGCGTTCCGCCGCCGGTGTTCCGCCGGGCTCGCGGGTGAAATGCGTCAGGGGGTCTGAAGCCACAAGGAGTTCTTTGAGATGCCGGACCAGGGTGGTCTTGCCAGAGAAATCCAGGCCCTCGATGGTAAAGAAGGCGCCTGTGGGGATGCCCGGAGTGGCCTGCGCGGCTGCCGCCTCTATCTAGGCTGCGGCCCGGCGCAGGGCGTGACGTTGGGCGGCTTCGACGTGGGCTGCGAAGAGGTTGCGGTGCTCGGCGCCGGTTGACCGCATCGCCTCAGCATGCCACTGGACGCCGAGAATCCAACATTCCGAGAGATCCCAGTACTCCGCAGCCTCCACGACCCCATCGGGAGAGTGCGCCACAGTGACGAGGCCGGGCGCGAGATCCTTGACAGCCTGATGGTGGTATGAGTTGACCTTGAGCTCGCGGAGGCCCATGATGCCAGCGATCTGGGATCCAGCATCCACCTCGACCTCGTGCTTCGGCTCCCACTTCGGCGTCTCCTGGCGGTGGCCGAGCAGCACGATCCCATCCATCTGCGATGAGAGATCCTGGTACAGCGTCCCGCCGAGCGCCACGTTCAACACCTGCAAACCCCGGCAGATGCCGAAGACCGGTATCCCCCGCCGCAGCACGTGCTTCAGCAACTCTATCTCGAATGCGTCACGTTCAGGCACGGTGACGTTGAGTTCGGGGATTGGGGCCTCACCGTAGTAGCTGGGGTCCAGATCGCTCCCACCACTCAGAAGCAGGCCGTCCAGCGATCCCGCAATGGTCTCGGCGGCCTCGGAACCCGCGACTGGCGGCAGGACTATCGGCACCCCACCAGCCTCGGCCACCCCGTCAACGTAGTCGAAATCTGCCCGCACGTATCTGCCGAGCGGGCGCTCAGCCACGGTATCCAGGTCTTCCTTGAGCGTCGCCGTTACACCGATTAAGGGAGCCACGCTAGTATCTTCTCCCACCGTATGTCAGGACCGTTTTCGGCACACGCCACCAAACGTTTTGACCGTAACATAACCTTCATCGATCTCAATTACGCGAAGGCAGAATAGCAAACCGCGACGATGATCGCCCACAGAAGCAGATATCCCCCGGCGCGCACGAACGGAGGGGCCGTCTGCCGGAGGGACTCCTCGGCGGCGAGATCCGGAAGTTCCAGGCGGTTGGCTAGGTGGTGGACTTCACTGGCTCTTGCACGCTCTCCCGCGATGCCGCCTCACTCCCCTCTCCCTGCTGTGCGGTTTCTACCTGGGCGGCTTCCGCCTGCGCGACCTTCTCTTTCTCGGCGGCTTCGCGCTGTTCCTTCTGCTCCCGCTGCTCCTGCTTCTTCGGGCAATCCATGTTGATGCAGGTGATCCAGGGCCGCTTCCCCCCGAGCACCTTTATCTCGGGAGATCCACAGGCGTCGCAGGTCGTGCCGAGGGGTATGATCTCCCCCCGCTGCGGCAACGGGTACGTGACCCGGCAATCAGGATACCCGGAACAGCCCACGAACCGTTTGCGGCTCTTGCGATTGCGCCGAATGATGAGGTCGTGGCCGCTCTCCGGGCATTTGCCGAGGGTCTCGTCCGTGCGGATGCCCTCCCACACGATGTCCGCGAACTCGGTCTCCGAACTCTGGAGATGCTCGTAGACGCGTCTGAGTACGTCGCGGGATTCATCCACCACGGAGTCCTTGCTGATCCTACCCTCCGAGATGGCGTCCATGCTGCGCTCCAGCTCCGCCGTCATCTCATGCGAGGCAATCTCCGAGGCGAAGTCGGTGAGGGCTTTGGCGACCCCCATACCTTTCTCCGTCGGGACGACCGGATCGTCGTGGACGTAGCCGCGATCGTACAGGTTCTGGATGATGTTCGGTCGCGTTGCCTTGGTGCCGAGCCCGAGATCCTCCATCACGTTGATGAGGCGTCCCTGCCCGTAACGTCCGGGGGGCTGGGTCTCCTTGGCGAAGATCTCAGCCCCGATGAGCTTCAGTTCTTCGCCCTCTTTCAGGGAAGGCAACTCCTCGTCCGGGCGGCGGCCGTAGCGATATATCTCCAGCCAGCCCTCCTCCGTAACCACTGTGCCGCGGGTGGTGAGGATCTCGCCGCCAGAGTCGAAGCGCAGCGTCGTGCGCAGGCTCTTGGATGGCCCCGAGAGCGTTGCCAGGAATCGTCGGACTATGAGCTGGTAGATCTTCCACTGGTCGTCGCGCAGCGCCTTCTTCGAGGCGCGCCCCGTCGGGTAGATCGGGGGGTGGTCCGTGGTCTGCTTCTTGCCCCGCGTCGGCTTTAACTCCCCGCCCTTCAGCAACTTCTCCGCGTATTGCCCGACGCCCTCGACGCCCTTGAGGTATCCGAGGATCTCGCGCATATCCAACGACTGCGGATACACGGTGTTGTCAGTACGCGGGTACGACACGTAGCCGTCAGTGTAGAGGTCTTCGGCCAGCCGGGCTGCTCGCGATGGGCTGATCCCGATGTTCGCCGCCGCCGTCAGGAACGCCGTGGTGTTGAAAGGCGCGGGTGGCGGACGCGTCGAGGCTTTCTCCTTGACCTCCATGACCTTGGCGGTATCCGTGAGGTTCTCGAACGCCTGTCGCACGGCTGGCTCTTCCTTGAACCTCCCCGTGGCGTGTCGCACGGGGAAAGGCTCGCCGTTGCGGAGTGTTGCTTCGAGTTCCCAGTACGGCTCTGCGATGAAGGCTCGGCGCTCACGCTCGCGCTCGGCTATCAGGGCAAGGGTCGGGGACTGAACGCGGCCCACGGAGAGGAACGCGCTCCCGTATCGCTTCGTGGCGCGCGAAACCCAGCGGGTCAGGGTTGCGCCCCAGATCAGGTCTATATCCTGCCGCGCCTCGCCAGCGTCAGCGAGCTCCTTCGACACCTCGACCAGGTTTTCGAAAGCGCCCTGGATCTCGGCTTTCGTGAGGGCGGAGAAACGTGCGCGCTCGACATGATCCATCAACTTCGGATTCGCCTCGAAGACAAGCGAGAGGGCTTCGACCCCGATCAACTCGCCCTCCCTGTCGAAGTCCGTGGCGATTACCACCTTGTCGGCCTTCTTGGAGAGGGACTGAACGGCCTGGGCCACACCCTTCTCGGAGACTGGCTTCAGGATCTCGGCGTCTATCAGGCTGCTCGGCTCGACTTTCTGCCAGTTGGAGTACTCCTCGGGGTACTCGGGATTGAGAACGTGCCCCTTCAGCCCGACGGAGACCGTCTCTTCGCCATTCCAGTCGAAGGTGTGATGGGGCACGCTACGGTGCTTGCCCTCTTTCACGGTGCCTTCGGCCAGAAACTGGGCAACCTTTTTTGCTGTGTTGGCTTTCTCGGAGATTATTAATCGCATATTGTCACGATTTTACACCGACAAGAAACATATTGTCGGTTAGGGTTGACATCAAGGTTTTCCGGGCTGTGCGGCACTCCGGGAACCGTCCCATATCCATGATACTGGCCATTCTCCCACCTCTCCGATCCTGCGGTCGAGATCTCCTGTAACCCGGCTCTCCCCCTCCATTAGCCCGGGGCTCCTATTGTTCATAAACCACGAAGGCGCTCTTTTCAATCACCTTCGGCCTTTCGACTGATTACATACTCGTCATCTCGGCCCGCCTTCGGAACCGGAAGTCAGGCACACTCCGGCGTTAAGTGGGCCACGTCATCCCGTTGAACATCGTACCCGGAGATCTCACCAGGAGGATGTCCTGATACCGCTACGATTCGCCTTCCAGTTGCGGCCAGAGTGACGGCATGTCGAGTGGTCAGATACGGTATTTAGCTGGCGCCAGTAAATTACAGACGAGGTTGGGATGAATAGCCCGGAAATTCCCGTCCCGTGTTGACTTCCGTTACGCAATTTTATCTCCGCCATGGGCGATTGGAACCGAGCCACCTCCAGCGAAGATGTCTCCGGTCCTTCACACGCCGGACGGAACTCCCTCCATGGCGCTCAGCACGGCGCCAGCATCGTAGCCCTCGGGCAAAGCCACGAACGGGGGACGAACGGTACCCATCTTCGCGCCGTGCCGCTCCTGGGCGAGGCGCTTGAGGACAGCCGGGGATGCGTATTCTTTGGTTCTTGCTCGCGCACCCTGTAAGGTTCGGGAAAGTGACTCGCCGGTGGTGGCGTCCCCCTCCAGAACCTTCTCGTGCAGGGCCACTACCTGATCAGGCATGAAGTTCGCCAGCGCGCTGATTGCGCCCTGGGCGCCGGTGGCCAGCCTGGCCCACAGGTCATCCTCCGTACCGATGAGCACGCCCTTCCCGGCTTCGAGGACGCTGCGGGTGTAGGCGTCTTCGCCGCTCGAATCCTTGACCCCCCAGAACGGGAGATCCCGCACGACCTCCAGTGGCACGGGCACGGCGTACTTTGGTATGTGGTAGGCGATCACGGGGTGCTCGCTCACCCGGAAGACCGGCTCGTAGAATTGCTTGAGTCCATCGGCGTCCGCGGGCTTGAAGTAGTAGGGTGGCAAGACGAGAATCGCCTCGGCGGGGAGTTCGTTCAGCGCCCTCACCATCTGCAGGGTATCGGGTAGGTTGACCTGCATGATGGTCGGGATGATCCGCACCGGGGGCTGCCGGTTGAAGAGGGCACGAAGCACGTGCAGCTTCTCATCCATGGACACGGACGGGCCTTCACCGTTGGTCCCGAAGGGCACCACGCCCCGCACGCCCTTCTCGCCGAGCCAGGAGACGTGATCCAGGTACGCACCCACGTCCACCGCCAGGGTGTCGTCGTCTTTAAACGGGGTCACGTTCGCCGCGTACACGCCCTGTATCATCTCATCCTCCAATGATCTCATCGTATTTCTAAGACCCTGCCGGGTTACCTTCCAAGCTCTTTTTCCCCATCCAGCCACGTGTTTAATTCCTCCCAACCGGGCAGCCCCTCGTAATCCCCGAGGGTCATGACGCTGTATGCCCCGAGGGCGTTCGCCAGCCGCAGCCGCTCGCCCACGTCCATGCCCCACAAATGCCCCGCGAGGTATCCTGCGGCGTGGGCGTCTCCGGCCCCGATCGGGTCAACCTCATCCACCTCGAAGGATGCTTTCTCGACTATGCGGCCATCGACGAGGGCTGCGCTCCCTGCCTTCCCACGCTTCAGCACGATCTCACCCGGACCCATCGACGCCAGGCTACGCAACAAATCCTCGTCGTCCGCGCCCCAGATGGCACGGGCCTCCTCGTCACCCACCAACAAGAGATCCACATCTGGCATCATCTCCTCGGCGAAACTCTTCGCGGCTTCCGGCGGACAGAGCTTGGAGCGGTAGTTCACGTCGAAGCTGACCCGCACCCCGCGCGACCCGGCCTCGCGCGCTGCCCACAACACGAAGTCCGCACAGCTTTCGGAGAGCGCCGGGGTGATGCCTGTCAGGTGAAGGAAATCCGCGCCTTCGAGATACGAAGCGTCGAAGGCCCCTGGGGCCATAATGGAAGCGGCGGAGCCAGCGCGATAGTAGTAAACCCGCACGCCGTCGGCGACGATCTCGCGCAGGTACAGGCCCGTCGGGCGATCCGGCAACCGGCTGACCTGCGAAGTATCCACGCCTTCACCCCTGATGCGGTCGAGCACGAGCTGTCCGATCTCGTCGTCGCTCAGGAAACTCACCCATCCCGCTGAGATGCCAAGCCTGCTCAGGGCTATCGCCAGGTTCGACTCCGCGCCGCCTATCTTCAGGTGCAGGGAGTTGGCGTGCCTGAGGCGTCCCGGCGATGGCGGCACGCCGAGTAGCATGGTCTCTCCGGCTGTGATCACCCGCGGCACGACATCTCCCAGATGGGATGAAATGCTCTCAAGATTCCCCGATCATGGCTATGCAATCGATCTCGACGAGGATGCCGGGCAGGGCCGCACCCACTGTCGTCCGGGCTGGAGGCTCCGACGCCCCGCTGGCTGTGATCTTCTCTCTACTCATACCGTTCTCCTTAATAGATAGTTGTCGAGGCTGGTCCTGGATATCTGATCGGGCCGGACGTTCCTTCTGGTTCGCCCGGCGAATCCTTTCTCCACACCGGAGAGATCCAGGAACGCGAGCCTCGTATTTCCCATCCCTAAAGATACTTCTTCCGCAAGTGAATTGAAGGTTTGTGCGCGACCATCGCCGTATGCGAGCAACTCTTTCCCTACATAAGCCCGGCTGAGTTACTTCGAGGTTTCCGGAAACGAAGTAACGTTCGTGATGGTGACCGTGTCCCAGGCCATGATAGTGGAGCGGTTCAGGATTGCCACTCCACGCCCGGATTCCACATATCGTGCGCCTGACCTCAGGGAGCGTCGCGCAGGAGACTTCAAATTCTCTTCGCGACGGGCAATAATAGCGGGGCTACGAAAAAGGAGGGGGATATGCGTGGTGAGTATTTCGGGGCGCCCGAAGATCACGTCAGAAAAATAGGCCGTGGGCAGTTCTTGAAGCTCGGTGGGACCGGGCTTGCGGGCGCGGCCATGATCGGCACGTTCGATCCATACCTGCTGGCCCAGACCTCGCACCGCACGTCTTTGTCGTCTGAATTCAAGGCTGCTTCCAGAAGATACAGGGTACCGGAGGAACTGCTTCTGGCGATGGGGTACGTGAACACCCTGTGGGAGATGCCACCGCCAGCCACGAGCGTCTACGATCCGGACGACCTGCACGGACGCGGTGCGTACGGTGTCATGCAGCTCGTCCAGAACCCGTCCGCTGACACGCTGGGGTGGGCATCCGCGCTCACGGGCCTCTCAGAGTGGCGGCTGAAGATGGATCGCGCATCCAACGTCCTCGGCGGGGCGGCCGTGCTGGCTGACATCGTGGGACGAAGGAGACCAAGGGAACTGGAAGGCTGGCAGGATGCCGTGGCGGAGTATGGTTCAGGCCCGCTGTATGCCCAGGAAGTCTACGAGACGCTGGAGGAAGGGACATCGCTGACGATCTCCACCGGCGAGGCCCTGGAGTTGGGGTCACAGGATGGAGTGGAAGTGCCAGTCGTTTACACCACCATGGCCACCGCAGACTACAGCAGGGCCATATGGTACGGAGCATACCACAATGGAATATCCGGGCCATGCGAGAACCAGCACAACTACTGCATAAGAAGCCGCGAGAATATCCTGAACATTAGCCGAATCGTGATCCACGTCGCCGAGGGTTCTTATTCTGGCACGATAGACTGGTTCAATAACAGGAGCGCCTACGTCTCGGCCCACTACGTGGTGGGACGTAGGGGCAAGGTTGCCCAGTGCGTGCGCGACAAGAACATCGCCTACCATGCGGGGGACTGGTGGTACAACCAGCACAGCATCGGGATAGAGCATGCCGGTTACGGGGGGAACGCCAGCACCTGGACCGACGCCATGTACCATGCCTCGGCCCGCCTATCCGCCTACGTGAGCAGGAAGTACAAGATCCCGGTGGACACCGATCACATAGTCAGGCACCGCCAGGTCTCATCCACCAATTGCCCCGGCGACCATTTCAAGATGAGGCGTTACCTG
>JACDAR010000369.1 GCA_013695335.1 Rubrobacter sp. | reverse complement strand
GGGATTCCAGGCACGTCGTGGGGCCGGTCTCCACAATGGCTGCGGAACCCCCTGCGTCGTCCAGCAGCAGGAACGAGGCTATTACCTGCTCGCGCCCCAGGAAGTTCAGGTCCACCGTCTCTATCTTCATCCGTCCCCGCCCTATCTATGAGGTTGAGATCCACCACCACGGAGCGTAGCAGATGAAGGGGAACGGAAGGGATCAACCGCCGAGCGAGAAGTTCGGGTTCTCTATGATGCCGACGACGTTACCGAACGGGTCAGTGACGGTCGCAACCCGGATGCCCTCCCCCACGTCCTGAACGTCTTCGCGCTCCGTCGCACCGAGATCTAGCATCTCTTGGAAAGCCGCGTCCGCGTCTTCCACGCCCCAGTACGTGACGCCGCCTGGACTGTCGCCCGGAGCATCGTCTTCTTCCGGCAACAATCCAAGCTCATAGCCCCCGACGTTGAATCCGACGTAGAAAGGCTCGTCGAAATACGGCCCGAAGCCGAGCGCGGATGTGTACCACTCCTTCGCCCGGTCCAGGTCTCCCACGCTGTAGATGACAGTCCTCAAACCCAGGAACATAGTCTCTCCCTTCCGACCGTGGATGCGCGGTTCGCCCGCACAACGATTGTACGGATATCCGTCAGCCTCCAAAGGGGCGGTTCGTGTGCGACGTGGAAGATCATCCCTTCTCCCGCGTTTGATAGACTCCCGGGACCGTTGATTGGCGCTGGTACGGTACCTGCGCCCGAGAACTGGAGGGCTTTGTCTTGGATCTCGACCTCATGCGCGAGTTGTCCGTCAAGACCGACTCGAAGATCGTACTTCTCGTCCTCGACGGCCTCGGCGGCCTCCCGATGGAGGCTGGCGGCCAGACCGAACTAGAGGCCGCGAACACCCCGAACCTAGATTCACTGGCCGCCACCTCGGATCTCGGCCTCTCCCGCCCGGTCACGGCGGGCGTGAGCCCAGGCAGCGGCCCCGGCCACCTCGGCCTCTTCGGCTACGACCCGCTCCGCTTCCAGGTCGGGCGCGGCGTGCTCTCGGCCCTCGGGGTCGGCTTCGAGCTCGGCGAGAGCGACCTCGCGGCCCGCGTGAACTTCGCCACCCTCGACGACTCGGGCAGGATCTCCGACCGCCGCGCTGGCCGCATTCCCTCCGAAAAGGGCGAAGGACTGGTCAAGCTGCTCAACGACAACCTGGAGATCGAAGGCGTCGAGACCTTCGTGATGCACGAGAAGGAATACCGCGCCGTGGCCGTGTTCCGGGGCGAAGGACTCTCCGGCGACCTGGCAGACTCAGACCCGCAGCGCACCGGCCTCGAACCACTCGCCGTCAAGCCGACGGAGGATTCTCCCGAAACCGAGAAAAGCGCGAAGATAGCCAACGCGTTCGTCCAGCAAGCAAACGATATCCTCGCTTACCAGCATCCGGCGAACACCGTGCTCGTGCGCGGTTTCGGGATGCACCCGGCGCTCCCCTCATTCGACGAAGCGTACAAGCTCGGCGCCGCCGCAATAGCCAGCTACCCGATGTACAAAGGTCTCGCCCGCCTGGCCGGGATGGAGCTTCAGAAAGAAGGCGAGGGCATCGTCGGGGAGTTCGAGACGCTGAAGAAGAGTTGGGGGGGTCACGACTTCTTCTTCGTCCACGTCAAGCCGACGGACGCTGCCGGTGAGGATGGAGACTTCGAGCGCAAGGCTAAAGTTATAGAAGAGGTTGATGCCCTGATCCCCGACCTCCTCGACCTCGGGCCTGACGCGCTCGCCATCACGGGCGACCACGCGACGCCAGCCCGCCTCAAGAGCCACTCCTGGCACGGGGTTCCGTTCCTGCTGCATTCTCAGTACACGCTTCCTACCGCCGAGGCTTTCGGGGAACGGGCGTGCGCGGGCGGCAGCCTGGGAGTGTTCCCGGCGGAGGAGATCATGGGCCTCCTCATGGGCCACGCCTTGAAGCTCAATCGCTTTGGCGCTTGAGCGCACGCTACGCCCTTCGGGCTCCGCTTGTCAGCCGTCAGCCTCTCCCGTCCCGGCCTCACCCGGCAGCGCACGAGGATCACTGCCGACGGCGGGCTGTGAAAGCAGGGGCGAAGCCAGAGCGTGGCTAACACGCCGCAAGGGTTAGCGTGCTGAAGGGCGAAAAACTCGCCGTTCTGGAGCGGGAGATAACCTCCTGCCGCCGCTGCCCGCGCCTCGTCCAGTGGCGCGAGGAAGTCGCCCGCGAGAAACGGGCAGCGTTTCGCGACGAGACGTACTGGGGCCGGCCCTTGCCGGGCTTCGGCGATCCGGAGGCCGGAATCGTGGTCTTCGGCCTCGCCCCTGCGGCACACGGCGCCAACCGGACGGGACGCTTCTTCACCGGCGACCGTTCCGGCGATTTCCTGTTTGCGGGGCTGTACCGCGCGGGCCTCTCGAACACCGCAGTCTCGCGTAGCAAGGACGATGGACTACGGCTCTCTGGAGTCTGGATCTCCGCCGCCGTCCGTTGCGCCCCTCCGGCGAACAAACCAACCGCCGAAGAACGCGACGCCTGCCTACCATTCGCCCTCCGAGAGTTGGATCTCCTGAACGCGAGGGTGATCTTCTGTCTCGGAGCTTTCGCCTGGGACGCCGCCCTTCGCCTGTACGGAATAAGGCCGAAACCGAAGTTCGGACACGGGGCCGAGCATGAAGCGGACGGCATCACGCTTCTCGGTTGCTACCACGTCTCCCAGCAGAACACCTTCACCGGCGTCCTGACGCCCGAGATGCTCGACGCCGTGCTGCTGCGGGCGCGGGAGCTGGCAGGAACTGCATGATTCTCTGCGAAGAAAGCTGTCTCGGTTAGAATGCATCAGGTGCGGAAACTATGCCTGACAGCGTGAAGACGATCCTCACAGCCGCGCTGCTCGCCACCACACTGGTCCTGGCGGGCTGCACGAAGGAGACATCCACCAACATCAGCACTGGTGGCCCCACGGGCGCGTCCCCGGAGCCCACGCCGAGCGCGTCGGCCTCCTCCACCACCGGCATGGAGACCAAGATGGAGACCACGGCTGAGACCGGCACGCTGGAGGGCGGGCCTGACGATACGCCTGACGTGGTGCTCAGGGTCGAGGGCGATTCCGGCGTCACGTTCTCAGGTCTTTGTGAGATCGGGGCAGAGGACGCCGTGCTGGATGGCGGCGAGGTTCCCGAACGCTACATCTTCACCACCAGGGGAAAGCGGCTGTCGTGCAGAATTCAGAAGCAAGATTCCGGCGACGGAGATCTCAAGGTCACGCTCCTCGCCGAAGGCAGCACCCATTCCGTACAGCAGATCAACAGCCCAGACGGCGTCATAAACGTCGCATACCACGGCGGCAAGTAACCTTCCCCAGCCTTCCGTGAGATGCAGAGTATGTCCAGGGACCTCATGCCATCGGAGTCCGGCGCGGTTAGAATAGCCGTTCGCCAGCGGAGAGATGCGGAAGGAGCCATCGGACCAGTGGAGACTTTGGATCGCGAGGAAGCCTGGAAGTTGCTCTGCGAGTGGACGGAGAGCGAATCCCTGAGAA
>JACDAR010000364.1 GCA_013695335.1 Rubrobacter sp. | reverse complement strand
ATCGTCGGCCAGCAACTATCCACCAGGGCTGCGCGCACGATCTACGGCCGCCTCGCCGCCATCTTCGGCGACCGCTCCCCGACGCCGGAGGAGGTGGTCGCCGCCGACGAGGATGAGCTGCGCGCCGCGGGACTATCGCGGCCCAAGATCCGCTACCTACGCGACCTGGCTGATCACGTCATCTCGGGCGAGATGGACTTCGATGCTATGCACACGCTCCCCGACGGAGACGTCGCCGAAAAGGTTACATCCGTCAAGGGCCTCGGCCGGTGGAGCGCCGATATGTTTCTGATGTTCCACCTCGGCCGCCCCGACATTTTGCCGGTCGGCGACCTCGGCATCCGGCGCGCCGTCGAGCGGGCCTACGATCTATCAGAGATGCCGAGCCCCGATGAGCTTCGCAATCTCGCCGAGCCGTGGCAGCCGCACCGCACGCTCGCCAGCTTCTATTTGTGGGAGTCGCTTGACGCTGTTCCCGTCGGGGACGGCTAGCTTCGGTAGTTCGGAGGAGGCTCCACTATCATGGGCGGATGGAGATCAAAGGTCTGCTCATAGACCTCGACGGAACCCTGTACGTTGGCGATTCGCCGTTGGAAGGTGCCAGCGAGGCGCTTGCGCGGCTCCGTGATGCTGGCCTTCTTTTGCGCTACGTCACCAACACGACCCGGATGCCACGCAAGGCGGTCCACGATCACCTACTCACCCTGGGTTTCGATGTGGAGGAGGCGGAGATCCTCACGCCCGCCAGGACGGTGGAAGCCCTGATCCGGGGCCGAAGTTGCTTTCCGCTCGTTGACGATTCTCTGCTGGAAGACCTCGGCGATGTAGTGCTTACGCAGGATTCCCCGGATTTCGTGTTGGTCGGGGACATCGGCGAGGACTTCGGATACGCGAACCTGAACGCCGCGTTCCGGCATCTGATGGATTGCGCAGACCTCCTGGCTTTGCAGAAGAACCGCTACTGGCGGCAAGAAGACGGCCTCTCGCTAGACGCTGGCCCTTTCGTCGCCGCTCTGGAGTACGCGAGCGGCAAGAGCGCGGTCGTCGTTGGCAAACCCGAGCAGAGTTTCTTCAAACTGGCCCTGCGGGAAATGGGCATCGAACCCTACGAGGCTGCGATGGTCGGCGACGATCCCGAAGCCGACGTGGACGGAGCGCGGAGGGCCGGGCTGAAAGGCATTCAGGTTCGGACTGGGAAGTACAGCCCCGAGACCGAGAGCGCCGAAGCAGACCTCGTCATAGACAGCATCGCGGATTTGCCTGAAGCGCTTGGGATCTAGCGGTTCCGGTTGCCGCGCCAGCCACAAATCTTGGAAGGAGCTTCGAATGAAGATCACGGAGATACCCGTAGAAACTGGCGAGCGTTACCAGCTTGTCTCCATCACGGACGGGGTGAAGCGCGCTGTGCGCGAAGCTGGGGTGGGAGATGGAATGTGCATTATCTCCTCCACGCACACGACGGCGGCTGTGACGGTGAACGAGGATTATGATCGGGATGTGCCGAGGGATCTCGCGGCGGCGTCGCGGGCTTTTCTGGGCGCGCTGGACGTGCGCTTCGATCACGCCGAGGGCAACAGCGACTCGCACTTCTTGACGAGCCTCTTCGGGCAGTCGCAGACGTTGCTGGTGCGCGGGGGCGAGGTAGCCCTCGGGCGCTGGCAAGGAGTCTTTCTTGCCGAGTTCGACGGTCCCCGCAGGAGGACGGTTACCGTGGCCGTTGGCGAGATGTAGTGTTCACCATAAGACGAAGTTGGGCGCGTTGCTTTGTTGGGTACAATCGTCCCGTGAGGCGTGAGATGCGCGCGGGGTTCGGACTCCGTGGTTTTGACGGATCGGCACCGGGAGGATTTTTATGGGCAAGGCGTTGAAGAGGGCGGGATTGGCATTGGCCGGGGCCGCGCTGGTGGTGGGCGGCTTGAGGTGGGCCTTGAGTTCCGAGCCCCGGTACGCGTCGTGGGAGAAGCCACGCTACCAGGACTTCAAACACCGCGTTCTGATACTTGGTGGAGGCTTCGCCGGGTACAACGCAGCCAAGAACATTTGCGAGAAGACCAAGAACCGCGACGACGTTGGCGTCATGCTCATCGCCAGGGATAATTATCTGACCTTCTGGCCGATGGTGCCTGGCGTCGTCTCCAGCGACGTTGGCGCAAGGAACATCGCCCAGCCGCTCAGGCGAACCCTGATCCACCTCGGCGCCAGCTTCCGGCGGGCTGAGGTCGAGAGCGTGGACTTCGAAAACAAGGTGGTCAGGGCCGACGGCCACGAGTTTCCTTACGACGAACTTGTCCTGGCGCTCGGCGCCCAGCCATCGTTTTTCGGCATACCCGGGGTCGAGGAGCACGCAATCCCCATGAGGGGCATCACGGATGCCGTGAAGATCCGGGACAGGGTCATCGAACGCTTCGAGCAGGCCACGCTCGAAAGCGGCGAGGTTGACGAATCCAGCCTCACCTTCGTGGTGATAGGTGCGGGGGCCACAGGGGTCGAAACAGCCGCACAGCTACACGTCCTGATCCACGAGGTACTCGGGCCAGAGTACCCGAGCATAAGCCCGCACCGCTTCAGGATTTTCCTGGTTGACGCGCTGCCGCACATCCTGCCTGAGCTTGATCTCGGCCTGAGAAGGGTAGCCAGGGGGCAGCTCGCGGCACGCGAGATCGAGGTGCTCACCAACACGCTCGCGGAAGAAGTCACCGAGAACTGCGTCAGGTTCAAGGATGGGAGTCAGATCTCCTCCGAGAACGTGATTTGGACCGCAGGTTCGCGGCCGAACTCCAAACTGGACGACATCGGCATCCCGCAGGTGGAGAAGACCAGGGGCGCGAAGGTGGATGAATATTTCAGGGTGGAGGACTACGACCACGTCTGGGCCATCGGCGACAACGCCACGATCCCAGACGGCGACGGTGGTTTCGTCCCGCCGAACGCCCAGGCCGCCGTCAAGGAGGGCGTGGCGCTCGCGCACAACCTCCTCGCCAGGATAGACGGAGATAGCCTCAAGCCGTTCAAGTATCGTTCCAGGGGACAGCTCATAGACCTCGGCAGCCAGTTCGCGGTCAACGACGCGCTCGGGGTCAAGTTCAGCGGCTTCCTCGCGGCCCTGTTCTGGCGCGGATACTACGTCAGCCAGCTCGACAGCCCCCAGAACCGCCTGCGCCAGATCATCGACTGGCTCCTCGAACTCATCTCGCGCCCGACCATAGCCCAGATCCGGGGTTCTTCGGCCGAATAGCCTGGCGCCTGATCTACAGACCTTGAGACGAAGCTCGAAAGGTGCTACGTTAGCCGGGTACAGGGAGAAGAGGCAGGTAACGAAATGGGCATGAACTTTGCCAACCAATTGACCCTGGCGCGTCTGATCGCGGTCGCGCCAATAATGATCGTACTTTATCTGCCGTTCCCTGGTGCCAGGGCCGTGGCCGTCGTGTTGTACGTGCTGGCCATCGCCACCGACTACTTCGACGGCATATTCGCCCGCCGGAGCAAACAGGTCACAGGGTTCGGCAAGCTGATGGATTCCATCGCCGACAAGGCGCTCATAGTCTCGCTTTTCTTCGCGCTGGTGGACGAGGGTTCGATGGCGGCGTGGATGGCTGCCATCATGGTGATCCGGGAGTTCGCCGTCACGGGCCTGCGGATGGTGGCCCTGGAGGCGGGGGAGGTAATCGCCGCCAACGGCTGGGGCAAGGCCAAGATGAACGCCCAAAGCCTCGCCATCCTGCTGCTCCTGATCGGGCTTCCCAACGGAGAGGGATGGCGCCTGGTGATGTCGAATATCGGGTGGTGGGTGATGCTGGTCGCGACGGTGCTGACGATCATCTCGGGCTGGTCATATCTGAGGGATACGCCGCGTATTCTGTCCATCACCTCGCAGCGCGAACAGCGCCTTTAGAAGCTGTAGAATCAGGTTCCGAACATGGTAAATGAAGTCGAAGAAAAACGCCTGAGCCCGGCGGAGGTCGAGATGATCCTGCGCCGCGCATCAGAATTGAGCGCCCGCAGTCGCTACCGGGATGATGAGGAAGCGCCTTCCGTCTCCCCACAGGTTCTCGTGCAGGTGGCGGCAGCCGCCGGCATCTCCGAGAGGCACGTGCGGCGGGCTATGTGGGACCTCGCCTCCGAGAAGACCGCGGAGTCCCGTACCATCGCCAGGAAGCTATATGGTCCCGCCAGGCTGCGAACCGTACGCGAGATAAATCGTCCAGCCGATCCGACGCGCGACCACCTGGAATCCATGCTCCGCGTGGAGCAGGGGCTGAAGCTCAGGCGCAGGACAGAGGCAAGCTCTCTCTACGACGCGGGGGATCTCGTCGGGGCCGTGCGGCGGGCGCTGGATCTCTCGGGGCACAGGGCGCTGCTGAAGGCGCAGGCGGTGGAACTGCGCGTCGAGGAACTGGACGACGAAAGATGCGCGGCCAACCTCACGGCGGACGCCACAAATCAGCGCGGGGAGTACCTCTCGCTCGGCCTCATACTGGGGGCGACGCTCGCGCTGCTCTTCGTGTTCGCCGGGTTTCAAAGTCCGATCTTCTTTCTCGGCGTCCTCCCGACGCTCGCGGCGCCCGCCCTCGGTTTCAGGCTCGCCTACGACAGGACGCGCGTGGAGATGCTGCGCTCCCTCGAAGCCCTTCTCGACGCCGCCGAGGAGGGACCGCCCAAAATCCGCAAACCTGACGAAGACGACGAACCTCCACAGGGCAGGATACAGGGTCTCAAACCCATACCCAGGTTCGTTCCCAAGGCCGAGCCCAGGGAATAGCTCTTGGCGGTCAGCAATCAACCGTCAGCCAGAAAGTCGAGGCGGACACGCTGAAACGCCTCAGAATCTCGCGTAACGTTTCCAGACTACTCAACACGCGGGAGATCCGCCCCTGGAGGCTGATAGCTGAAAGCTGAAGGCTGACAGCTTATATTAAGCCCATGCCCCTGAACGTGCTCAAGGAGATATTTGGCTTCGACTCGTTCCGGCCTGGACAGGAGGAGGTCATCCGGGCTGTCCTCGAAGGCCGCGACACGCTGGCCGTGATGCCAACAGGCGGCGGAAAGAGCCTTTGCTATCAGGTTCCAGCGCTGATGCAGGAGAGCCTGACCGTGATCGTCTCTCCCCTCATCTCCCTGATGAAGGATCAGGTCGATTCCCTGCTCCAGAGTGCCGTCGCCGAGGCGGCCACCCTCCACTCAGGGCTCTCGCCCGAGGAACGCTGGGAGGTCGAGCGGAAGGTCCGAACGGGTGAGATCAAGATGCTCTACATCGCCCCGGAGCGGCTGCGGTCTCTGGAGTTCGTGCTTGCGCTGCGCCGGGCGGGGGTTGGGCTTTTCGTGGTGGACGAGGCGCACTGCATCTCCGAGTGGGGCCACAACTTCCGCCCAGATTACCTTTTCCTGCCAAGGGTGGTGAAGGATCTAGGGAACCCGCCGGTCCTCGCCCTGACCGCCACAGCCACGCCGCGCGTGCGCGAGGACATACTGCGCTCCCTCGCGATGCGCTCCCCAGAGGTGGTGGTGACCAGCTTCAACCGTCCGAATCTCACGTACAGGGTGATCGAGGCGAAGAAAAAGGAGAGCAAACTCCCCCTGATTCTGGATGTGATTCGTCGTTACCCGCCACCGGGAATCGTATACGCGACCACGCGCAAGGAATGCGAAGAACTGGCCGCCGGCCTGCGGAGATCCGGCATCGAAGCCGCCCACTACCACGCGGGGCTATCCTCTTCGGAGCGCTCGGACGTGCAGGAGAGGTTCATGACGGACGAGCTTCCGGTTGTGGTCGCCACCATCGCTTTCGGGATGGGCGTGGACAAGCCGAACGTGCGCTTCGTGGTCCACTCCAGCGTGCCAGCTAGCCTGCCTGCGTATATCCAGGAGGCGGGCCGGGCAGGCAGAGACGGCGAGCCCTCCGAGTGCGTCGTGCTGTACCGCAGCGCGGACCTCGGGAGGAGGCGGCGTCTGGTCACCGTGAACTCGGCGGGGGAGGATGAGGTGAGTTCGTATTTTCGGGCGCTCGCCGGGGTGGCGAATGGCGGCAGGATCAATGCGCCGTTCAGTTCCCTGGCCGCGCTCGGGAGCGTGGACCAGGACGCGGCTGGGATCATGCTTCGCGGCCTGGAGGAATCGGGTCTAGTGGCACGGGGCTATGATCTGTGGGCCGGGGTGGAAGTGGAGAGCCTGGAAGAGGAGCCCGAAGGTTTGCGGGAGGAGATCTCCGCCGTCCACGCAGCGTTGCCTGGGCGCGGTGAGATCGGCATTCCAGAGCTGGCGCAGCGCGCCGGGGTGCGGCCTGTAGTCGCCCAGACCGCCGTCTATCGAATGATGGTGGACGGCCTGATGCGGGCCGTCCCCCGTGGCTCAGTGACCGACATCCGGCTCCGCGAAGCGCACCTCGACGAACGAGACCGCCGCGAGATGGCAGCCCGCCTCAAAGGCCACGACAAGCGGGCCTACGGCGAGATACGGGACGTCGAAAACTACGCGCAGCTCACCACTTGCCGCCGCGAACGCCTCCTCCGTCATTTTGGTGATAAGGAAGAAGTCGCCCCGTGTGGCGGCTGCGACATCTGCCTCGGCGAAGTGGACGCCGCAATCTCCGGATCCAACCTGCCCGATGCTTACAGGGCGCCACGCCTGAAGCCCGCGGCAGCCTCCGTCAGAACGACGCCGGATTCGGGGGAAGTGAACGAAGAATTGCTGGCGCGGCTGAAGATTTGGAGGAGTGATCAGGCAAGGGATCAGCAGGTTCCTGCATACGTGGTCTTGCACAACAGCCACCTGGAAGAGATCTCCGCCCGCCAACCCGGTGACATCCACGAACTCGGCGCCATCAAGGGTATCGGCCTCCGCCGCGCCGCCCGTTACGGGGACGATATCCTCGCCCTCATCCGTGGCGACGAGCCTGCCGCATCCCCGATTGAAACACCGGATAATACCTCCAATGGCCCCGCGCCAGACTACCGGAAACACATTCAGGCGGCGGAGAACCTGCTGAGGTCTGGCCGTGGAGCCGAAGCCGTCCCAGAGCTGGCGCGCGCCCTGGAGATCGGCGGCGAAGAAGCGCGTCTGGCGGTTGACGATCTTCTGAAGTTGACGAGCTGACCTGCTAAACGAAAGGAGCTGACTTGAAACTCGAAGGCAAGAAAGTCGCGGTACTGGTTGCGGAAGGGTTCGAGGATCTCGAATACTGGGTCACCGTAATGCGGTTGCAAGAAGAAGGGGCCGAGGTCGTCTCCGTCGGTCCTGATACGGAGACCGTCACAGGCAAGAACGTCCTCGCCGCCCAGGCCGATACCACTGCGGACACTGTGGACGCTTCGGAGCTGGATGGGATCGTGGTGCCCGGAGGCTGGGCGCCGGACAAACTGCGGCGTTACCCTGAGATCGTGGACCTCGTCCGGGGCGTACACGAACGGGGCAAGACGGTTGGCATCATCTGCCACGGCGGGCTTGTGGCGATCTCCGCTGGCATAGTGGATGGCGTTCGGGCAACAGGTTCTCTCGGTATCAAGGACGATCTTGTGAACGCCGGGGCGACCTGGGTGGATGAGGCAGCGTTCCGCGAGGGCAACCTTGTTTGGGGCCGTGTAGTCCCTGATATACCGGATTTCTGCCGCGAGCTAGTGGCGGCGATTGCGGAGGGATAAGGAGAGGATTCTGCACACCAGTCGGCACACCAATGGAGGGACACTTGGGTGGCGATCGGGTCGGAATTAGACCAGGGGTTTGCGGCTTTGAGTATCGTTCTCTTATTCTTGTCTTTGCTGACTTCGGTGGGGGACCTGGCTTGGAAAGCCTTCTTCTACAGCTTGCTTAGAGAAGAAGGTGCGACCCACCGAGAGATGGGCCTTGACTCGATGCTTGCCTATTTGTTTTTATTGGCGGTGCTCTTACGTTAGTGATCTCGCTCATACTATAGAAGCTGATGAAGCCTGAAAGGTATCAGGGTGAGAGAGGACTGTAAAAAGCGGCGAGAAGAGACCTACCTGCGGCGCTTCCGCGAGAATTTCGTGGGCTTTCCCAAGGGGACAATCGTCCCGCACGAGCACCCGGACTTCCTGGTGGACGCGCGTGGGGGACGTGTGGGCATCGAGCTTACTGAGTATCACGTACCGGAACCGGACGAGGGACGAGGCTCTCCGATGCGAGCACGGGAGGGAACGGAGGATAAGGTTCTACAGAGAGCCTGCGAACAGTACCAGTCGAAGGGCTTGCCTCCGGTGGTGGTCAACGTCCTGTGGCATCCGCACCAGGCGCTGGGCAGTCGTAGGATATCGGAACTCGCCGCCGCTCTTGCCAATCTGGTGCAGGAGAATCTTCCCGAGACAGGCCAAAGCGTCACTATCCGTCGCCGTCGCCATCCCACGGGGCGATCCTTGCCACAGGAGGTAGCGTCTCTAACCGTCGTTCGCCGGAACAGCATCTCGAAGGACTCGTGGACGTCCGTGCGGGCAGGGTTCGTGCCCACCATAACTCCCCCGGATCTCCAGCGGATACTGCGTGATAAAGAAGCCAAGGTGCCCACATATCGGCAGGACTGCCGGTATGTGTGGCTCCTCATCGTCACCCGTGGCTCCGAGCCGTCCACGTTTGGTGACCTCGGCCCGGAGGTAGATGGTCACCGATTCGAGTCCAGTTTCGACCGAGTCTTCTTCTTACACCACTTTGATGGATTGGTAAGCGAACTGCACGTCAGCCTAGATCGAATCGACATATAGGGATAGGTCTGGTTCACTCGTGTGGATAGGCAACCGCGAGTGCTGTGCCTGACATACCGGCCTTCTGCCGCGAGCTGGTGGCAGCGATTGCGGAAGGGTAGTTTCGGCTACACGTCGTAGTTGGGGAGGGGACCGCCTGCGTCCTTGATTATGTAGTCCTGGAACATGTGTCGGGCGACGTCGGGCTTGGAGCCGTAGATGTTGTTGTTCATCAGCGGGTCGTGGACGAGGTCGTAGAGTTTGGGTTCCTGGAAGTCGTTGCGGCTGAACATGGCGTATCTGTCGTCGCGCGCCCAGACGTAGTTGTCGTAGGCGGCGGTGAAATATGGTCGCGCGTCATCAGGTTTGTTACCGTCCAGGATCGGGAGCAGGTTCTGGCCCTCCATCCCCTCTGGATGTTCGATGCCTAAAGCGCTCAGGATGGTTGGGGCGACGTCGTGGGTCGAGGCGTAGTAGTCGCTGGTCTCGCCCGAGCCTGCGCCGTCGGGGTGGCGGATGAGGAATATGGTGTCGGTGATCTCGGGCCACAGCGCGTAGGCTGGCTTGCCTGTCGCGCCGTGCTCAGCGAGGCCGACGCCGTGGTCTGAGATCAGCAAAAGCAGCGTGTTTTCGAAGAGCCCGAGTTCATCCATCCTGTTTAGAAAACGGCCGAGCCAGCGGTCGACCATGGTCACTTCGGCGGCGTAGCGGGTTCTGAGGCGTTGGATCTCCCGCTCCGTGAGATAGCTGGAGTCTCCATACAAAGGCCAGTATGGTTCCTTGCCCTCGAACGGGCCGTCTGAGTACAGTTTCAGGTAGTGCTCGGGCGGGTCCCAGGGTTCGTGCGGATCGTAGCTGTCCACTACCAGGAAGAACGGTTTGCCGGTCTTCGATATCTCAAGAAACTCCGAACCACGG
Source organism: Rubrobacter sp. (assembly GCA_013695335.1). Taxonomy (GTDB): domain Bacteria; phylum Actinomycetota; class Rubrobacteria; order Rubrobacterales; family Rubrobacteraceae; genus JACDGB01. The sequence goes on along the minus strand of JACDAR010000364.1, from coordinate 5,792 downwards.
GTGAAGACCTGCGGGGAGAGCCAGTCGGCCTCGCTCCGGCGTCCGACGTTGTTGGCGAAATACTGGCTCAACTGGTACTCCATTGCAGCCGGGTTGCCCTTGAGGAGGCCAGTGGATACTTCGTCCCTGGGCGCCGCGTAGTAAGGGCGGTAATGGTCTGTGGTCTGGCCCCGGATGAAGTCGAAGACCTTGAAGCCGCGCTGGAAGTTCATGGAGGGCTTCCACTCGTGCTCGGTGTCCGTAACCAGCATCGTCTCGTATCCCGCTTCGACGAGGACTTCGGCGAGCGTGGTCTGGTTCTCCGGGATGCGCTGCCAGCCATAGAGCTTCACGCTATCGTCGCGCTGGGGGATCCAGTTTCTAAAAGGGAAGGTTCTTATGCCCGTGTGGATCGCCCTACGGGCCGGGATCGTCGGGTACGACTCAGAGTAGGGACGGGTGAAGCGGAGGCTCTCCCCGGCGAGCATGTCCAGGGTTGGGGTTTGAATCCACCCGTTCCCATAAGCTCCGACGTGGTCCCTGCGCAGGCTGTCCAGGATCACGAGCACCACGTTCATTTTCCCGTCGTTGGCTTTCGTTATGTCGCATGCGGTGGTACCCAAAAGGGATGCGCCTGCCGCCCCAGCGCCAGCAAGCGCCAGGAATTTCCTGCGGGAGAGCGTGCGTGACATAGCTGGATTCACGAGGGGAGAGCGTACTACGGACGCGCCGGATAGTCCAAATTCGAAGGGAGTACTTCTGTTTGGGTGAGCCCGCTCACGGGCGCGCGGCAGCAGGTTGGTAGAATGCAACCATGTTCAGAAGCGTGACTGCCGTTCTTCTCGGGGTGATCGTCACGCTCGTGATCGAAACGCTGATCGTAGGCGGGATCCTGGGTCCCCTGTTCCAGGCTTTCCTGCCTCCCAACACTGTTAACAGCCCGGTGTGGGCAGTCGTTATTCTCGTGGTCCCGGTGGTGTTCTCTTTCTACTTTGGGGGGATGGCCGCAGGTTACCGGGCGGCATCGAGGCATGAACTGCATGGCCTGATCGTGGTTCTTGCCCTGTTCTTGGTGTCGCCAGCCTTGAATTTGCTTGCCCTGAATAGTCAGAATGACCCGTTCCCGCAAATACGCGCCGCGCAGACCATACTTATCCTGGTCGTCGCTACCATCTCCGCCTTCATCGGGGCCAGGCGGGGCAAAGGATTCTACGAATACAACCAGGCCCACATTCGCCGCCAGCGTGCCCGCAAGGGGTGAGCGCGGTACTCCGCAGGTAATCTTCAGCGGGCCTGGATGCCGAGCGTGAGGCGTCCGCGGGCGTCCATGCGGGCGTTGGGTTCCGTCTCCTGCCCTTGCAGGTCAGCCGGTTCGTCGCCGTCCCCGATCAGGTAGACCCTCGGGCCATCGACGCCGTCCGTGGGATCTGAAACATAACGGCGCCATCCCATCTCGGACCACACGAACGTGAAAGTCGGCTTGCCTGAGGGATCTCCGCCCCCCATTCCGGCGTGGACTCTTGGGAGACCGAAGCTCTTGGAGATCGAAGCCACGTTCCTCGCGTGTTCGCTGGTGTTGAACAACTCCATGCCTGCCCGTAGCCGCCGCTCTGGGTCCGAGGCCCGCCGCAAACCCTCCCTCGCATCCTCCAGTTCCGCCGAAGTGCGCTCGTACTCCTGCCTGACTGCCGCCAGTTCCTCCGTGGTGCGCGCGCTCTCCTGCCTCACATCTTCGAGGTCCGCCGACGTGCGCCCACTTTCCTGCCTGGCAACCGTCAGTTCCGCTGAGAAGCGCTCGTTCTCTTCCCTGATTTCGATTAGCTGGGCTTCGAGGGTCTGGATGCGCTCCTCCGCAAGCGATCGCGCCGCCTCCGACTCATCGAGATCCTCCGAACGATCTTCGGCCACGGGTACGTCGAGCGGCGCAGCGTTCTCGAATTCTCTGATCGCTTCTTCCCGCTCTGACTCGGACCTCTCCAGCGCCGATTCCAGCTCGGTTATGCGATCCTCGAGCCTGGACCTCTCTGCCTCGCGAAGCCCCTCTGTCTCACTGAGTGCCTCCTCCGACTCTTCGACGCGCCTTTCCAGGTAGGATCTCTGCTCCGCGCCAGCCGTACCGGCATGTTCGGCCGCGCCGAGCGCCGCTTCCAGCTCCGCGATGCGGCCTTCGAGGCGGGATCTTTCAGTGGCCCCGGTTTCTCCGGCCTGATCCAACGCCGCTTCCAGATCAGCCGCATGCGCCTCTAACTCAGCGGCGTGCGTCTCCAGCCGGTTCCTCTCTTCTTCCCGTTGTTCTTCCGAAATGCGGAGTTCCGCCTCCAGTTCCGTTGCCCGGGCCTCCAGGTTGGATCTTTCCTCGGCGCGATTCGCTACCGCCTGAACGAGCGCCGCTTCCAGCTCCGAGATTTGGGTTTCGAGCTGGGATCTCCGCTGCGCATGGGTGTCTTCCACTTCGTCGAGCGCCTCCTCCAGCCCCGCGATGCGTTCCTCCAGGCCGGAGTTTTCCTCCGCATGCGCGGATCGGTTCCTTTCCAGGTCCGCTTCGTAATCCTGCTTGTCTGCCAGGCGCGACGTTTCGATCTCCTGTAGCCGTCCGCCGTATAGCCGGACCTCGGACTCGCGCTGCATCTTCAGGCCCTCCAGTTGTTCTTCCAGGGCCAACGTCTCGGCCTTGCGGCGCTCGTCCTCGGCCGCCAGACGTTCTTCGTACTGCCGCCGGGTACGGGCCACTTCCTCGGCGCCGCGCGTTCTGAGGGCTGCGTTATCCGCCTCCCGCTGGGCCTGGAGAGATGCGAACCGCCGGTTCGCCGCCTCGTTCGCCTGGTTCAATCTGGATGCGTGCGCGCGGTGAAGGTCGCGCTCGCGTTTCTCCGCGACGACCTTGACCTCCCGCAGCGCGGTCTTGCGGCGTTCCTCGGCTTCGCGGGATTTCGCTTCGAGTTCCTTGCGGAGCATCTCGATCTCACCCTGCTGGTTTTCGATGACAGCCTGGTAGTCTTTCTGGAGTTCCAGTTGCCGACCGGCAGATGCGCTCCTAAGCGCCTGCAGGGCGGCCTCCTGGCCTTCACCCGTCGTCTGGCGCTCCTCGGACAATCGGCCCTCGAAGTCAGCCCGCAGTTTGCTTTCGAGGTCAATCCTCTGCTGCTCCATCTCCCGGCGCAGTTCCCGGACTTCCCCGGCGTGTCGTTCCTCCAGGTTGCGGTATCCCTCCCGCAATTCCTCTTCCCACCGCTCCGAGGCTTCCCTGGCCGCCTCGAGCTCGGCGGTGTGGCTCGCCTCAATCGCCTCTCGCTCCCGCTTTGCCTCTTCTTTGAGCGTCTCAAAACGTTCTTCCGAGCTGGAGAACTCTTCGTCCCAGCGGCGCCGTTCCTCAAGTTCCTTGCGCATGTCGGCGGTCTCGCTGATGTGTTCGTTGCGGAGCCTGAGCTGCTCGTCTGCGCTCTCCATCCGCAGTCGGCTCAATTCTTCGCGTAGCTCGACCACGCTTTCATCGGCGTCCGTCGGCGAGGTTTGCCGCCTGGCAAGGGCACGGCCCCTGGCCGCAACTTCCTCCTGGGCCGCCTTCAGCGCGACCGTCGCCCTTTCGAGGTCAACGCGCAGGTTGGCGACTTCGCCCTCCAGGCTTTCGATCAGGGAATCAGCAGCCTCTAGCTGATCCGCCAGCTCTTCCGTCGGGTTCCTGGATTCCCCGCTCATCATCGCCCCACTCTCGACACTGGAATCATCACGGGATCTTCACGCTCCCCGCAAGCATCACGTAATTCTAGAGTAATCCCGGTCGTAGTTCCGGTAAAGGGATGCAAATCATCCCTCCTCCACGATCACACCGCCACCACGAAGCAGCGCGGCGAAATCCGCCATCACGGAATGCTCCCCGAGATCCTCCCTCACAGCCCGTTCTAGGGCTTCGGCCAGCGCGGCTGCCTCTTCGTCAAGAATGTCCTCCCCAGGCTGGGGCGCGTTTAACCGCCGCGGCCCGTCGTAGCCATAGAGATGGGCGACCTCGATGGTCTCCTCCCAGCTCTCCGTAGTGTGCGGGAAGACTTCGCCCCGGTCGTTCTTGAACGTCAGGTCCACAAAAATATCCTAATGCGTGAAGCTGGCCCGCGCCAGCCGTGGGGCCATCATGCTGGTAACCTGACCAGCGGAATCTTTCGGCGGGCCGCGCGGCGGTGGATGGAGGAATTGTGAACCTCAGGGAGGCACTCGAAGAGGTAAGGGGGGAGTTCGAGGAGGGCGCTATGGTCATCAGCAGCGCGCAGGACAGGACGCTCGAAGAGGAGATCCTTGCCTCGGACGAAGTTCGGCAGGTCTGGGTGGAGTGGGGAGAAGTCATTCAGGATGACGTGTCAGTTCCCGCCACGCACGTGCTTTTCCTGGATGAGGACGGCTACATGTTGCGGGATGGTTCAGGGATGTCCGTGGTCTCGGCCCGCGATTACGGCAGGCTCGGGCGGTAGGTTCAGCCCCGCTGGCAGGTGGGGCAGAGGCCCTCGACTACTAGCGTCGTGTTGTGGACCTCGTAAGGGGTGTTGTGCTGGATCTCGGCCCCCAGATCCCCGAGCGCAACGCCGGGAACTTCGGAGACCGCGCCGCAGCCTGTGCACCGGATATCCAGGTGCGGCCTCAGGTTCAGGTCGTAGCGGGTCGGGGTTTCGGCCCAGTGTTTGGAGGTGATGATCCCGATTTCCTCCAGTACGGCTAGCGCCTGATAGACGGTGCCGAGGGCCACGCGCGGGTTCTTCCGCTTGACTATGAGATAAACGTCCTCGGTCGAGGGATGCCCGCCCGCCTCCTCCAGCGCGTCGAGCACCGCCCGCCGCTGCGAGGTCAGGGTGTACCCCGACCTGCGGAACTTGTCCCGGATGTCTCCTTCAGGTGCTCCGATCATCACTCTTCCCAAATACTCGACCAATAACCATTCCTGTTTTGGAGTTTAGCACACGGCAAATCTTCGACCCCGGTGTACCATATCCGCAGTATGTCGCTGTTTTTCACCGCCCTGGCTAACTTGTGGCGCTGGTTGCGCAACGTCCGGGTGCGCCTCCTGGGCCGACCGCCGGATTACGTCTGGCTGGAAGTTACAGGTGCGCTCCCCGAGTTCGAGCCGCGCGTTGGCTTCCTGCGCCGCCGCATCTCACCCGGTCCAACCGCGCCGAGCCTGGAAGGATTCCGTGCGCGACTGGACCGCATCGCCACCGATGGCCGACCTCGGGGCGTCATCTTGCGCATCCGCGACCTGAACGCCGACTGGACGGCCATCGAAGAGTTGAGGCGTGAGATCTCACGCTACCAGGAGCGCGGCGGCAGGGTCGTCGCGTACCTGACCGAGCCTGACACCCGGACCTACTACCTGGCGTGCGCCGCCGACGAGGTGCATGCCTCTCCCGTCTCGACAGTGAACGTGACGGGGGTGCGAACCAGGGTGAATTTCTTGAAAGATGCGCTCAAAAGCGTCGGGGTGGAGGCGGAAGTGATCGCCGTTTCCCCATACAAATCAGCCGGGGATGCGTTTACCCGCAACGACTTCTCTGAAGAAGCCCGCGAACAGGCCGAACGCCTCCTCGAAGCCCGCTTCTCAGTGCTGGTGGAAGCTATCTCCGATGGCAGAAAAATGGACCCAGACGAGGTGAGGGCGAAGGTAGATCACGCACCTTACTCGGCCAGGGAGGCTATGGAAGAGGAACTCATCGACGGCGTGTGCTATGAGGACGAGCTGGCGGAGAGGCTTGGGGCGGATGGGCGCGTGGCGCTCGCGGAGTGGGGGAGGGCGCAGCGGGCGTTGCGGGCGCCGTACAGGGCTTATGCGCGGC
>JACDAR010000352.1 GCA_013695335.1 Rubrobacter sp. | reverse complement strand
GAACGGCTCCATTCGCTATGGATTGCGTGGACATTCACACTTGGTTTCTTCAACTGGGTAGCCTTTCTCTATGCCGGCTTACGGACGAAGCGGCGAAGGTGGATCTTCTGGGGAGTATTCTACTTAGTGCCTTTTATTGTAGGAATGACTACCCCGGTGACTGAAGCAGACAGCGGTTGGATTAGGGACATATGGGTAACCGTGTTACTTGTTACTTGGATAATTTCTATTATCCATGCGTTTATGATCCGTAAAGAATACTTGCTTCGTCTGGAAGCATTGCAGCAGCGGCAGAGCAGCACCGAGGCAATGTTGAGACGTCGGCTTGCCGCCGAATATGGCGAAGAAGTGCAACGGGACGAAACCTTGTCTCCTATCTCCGCACCTTCTGCCACGGTGCAGACTGCACCGGAACGCGAGCAGAATCAAGAGACCACGGATTTGACAAAGGAACCATCCTCTCCAGCCCAGATAACTCAAACGCAAAGTGAGTCACCGGAACGGATTCAGCCTACGGTAGCCTCCACAACGCCTGTCACTGAACCCATCGTCGCTACGCCTAATGTGCTGTTTGGGGACGAACTGGAGTATCAGATTTCTAGTTCTTATCCGTTCCCGATAGCTTTCGGATTCAGATCACTGGCGAGTATCGTAGATCCGAGGGACCTCTATAGGGAACAATTGAGGGTCGCCGAGAACATGCTCGCTTTCCTCGGGTCAGTGTCGCTGACGATAGTGCGTGAGCAGGACCGGGAAAGGGCTGGAATAGATCCGAAGGAATTCTGGACGACCGGTATCTCGCCAGGCGATTGGAAGGAGATAGTCGGGCGATGCTCGAAGGTATTCGCAGGATACGAAGATGATCCGCTGGCGCAAGCGATCAAGGGTGCCAACATCCGCTCTGAGAAGAAGGAACTGGGTTTTGGGGCGAACATAGCGGCTCTCATAAGGGCCAAGAACGACTTCAAGCACGACCGCGGGCCGGTGATATTGGAGGAAATCGCCGAAGCATCAGAGAAAGTACAAGACGGGTTGAGACGCTGCATGGAGGCTCTAGCGTTCTCGACTGCTTATCCCATCAGACAGGTGGAGGACTTCGATGTCGCCCGACGTGGAGGGGGCGTGATCCTCAAGTGTCTGCGCTACATGGGTGACCATCCGAGTTTCCCACGGGAAGAAGTTCCTTTCCACAAAGCGCTACCCCGGGGAGATCTGTTCCTGGACCTGGGTCAACGAGGCTGGATGCCGCTTTTCCCCTTCATAACCACAATGACCTGTTCCCACTGCAAGGCCAGAGAGACCTATTTCATAGACGCCTGGGATACAAGGAGAGGTACGGCCCGCATGAAGAGCTTCGAGCGAGGCCACACCATGCTCAGTAAAGAAGTCTCCGAAGCATTGTCGGAGTGGAGTGGTATCACTCAATCAAGCATGTACTAACCCAGCAGCAGATACAGAAGCGCCTTCTGGGCGTGCAGGCGGTTCTCGGCCTGATCGAAGACCCGGCTCCGGGGGCCATCTATGACTTCCGCTGTGACCTCTTCTCCCCGATGCGCCGGCAGGCAGTGAAGGAAGATGGCGTCCTCGGTGGCGAGGGATATCAGATCCTCGTCTATCCTGTAAGGGACGAAGTTCTCGCGGCGTTCTTCGGCTTCTGACTCCTGGCCCATGCTGGTCCACACGTCCGTGTACAGGACGCGGGCGCCGGACGCCGCTTCTCGCGGATCTTGGGTGAGGGTCGGGGCGGCGCCCAGGGTCCCGGCGAGCGCGACTACCTCCGGGCCTGGGGCGTGTCCGGGAGGATGGGCGATGGTTAGCTCCGCGCCGGTGAGGGCGCAGGCTATGGCGAGGGAATGGGCGACGTTGTTTCCGTCTCCGACGTAGCTGATCTTGACTCCCTCCAACTCCCCGAACTCTTCTCGCACCGTGAGCAGGTCGGCGAGCGCCTGGCAGGGATGATGGTCGTCGGAGAGGCCGTTTATGACGGGAACGTCCGCAGCCGCCGCCAACTCCTCGAGTTCCTGGTGGTCGAAGGTGCGGACCATGATGGCGTCTATGTAGCGGGCCAGGACGCGGCCCGTGTCGGATGGCGTCTCCCGCTTGCCAAGCTGTATTTCATCGGGGTTGAGGTACAGGGCGTGGCCGCCGAGCTGGTACATCCCAACTTCGAACGAGACCCGTGTGCGGTTGGACGGTTTCTGGAAGACCATCGCCAGCGTCCGGCCCCGCAGCGGACGGTACGAGATGCGAGATCTCTGCAAGAACTTGGTCTTGGCCGCCTCTTCGAGGAGGAGGTTGGTCTCCGCCGAGGAGAACTCCGCGAGCGTGAGGCAGTCGCGGCCGACGAGGGGAGATGGCTCGGGAGGTGCGTCGTTTTGCTGTGGGATCACCTCCGCTCCCTACGCTACCGCGGCTTCGAGACGGATATCCGCCGTCTCGGACTCATCGGTCATCCAGGTGTCAACCGCGCCTCGAAACGTATCCAGCGCGAGCCGGACCTCCGTTCTGGTCACGGTGAGGGGTGGCGCCAGCCGGATCGTGGTCCCGCCGACCAGGTTGACGAGGACGCCTTCGTCCAGGCAATGCTCGAAGACGGATCTGGCGAGGTCCGGGTCGGCGAGGTCGAGACCGATCAGCAGCCCCTCCCCACGCACCTCCGCGCCTGGAACCCGCTCCGCCAGCTTCTCCAGCGCGTTCTTCATGACCCTGCCCTTGAAGCGGACTTCTTCGAGGAAACCAGGATCCCCGACCACCCCGAGCACGGCCCTGACGGCCGCCATTGCTAGCGGATTACCCCCGAAAGTGGAGCCGTGGTTCCCTGGCTTCAGGGCCGAGTACTCCTCGCGCGCCAGCATCGCGCCGACGGGGACGCCGCCACCGAGGCCCTTGGCGCTCGTGAGCACGTCAGGCACGACGCCGATGCCCTGGTAGGCGTACAGGTGTCCTGTGCGGCCCGCGCCGGTCTGGACCTCGTCGAAGATCAGGAGCGCATCGCGCTCGTCGCAAAGGTCGCGCAGCCCTTCGAGGAATCCGTCGGGAGCGGGGTTCACGCCGCCCTCGCCCTGGATGGGCTCGACGAGGATGGCGGCAGTCTGCGGCCCGACAAGTTCTTCGGTAGCTTCGAGGTCGCCGAACGGGGCGTGGACGAAGCCGCTTGTCATCGGGCCGAAGCCTTCCTTGAGGGACGGCTGGCCTGTTGCGGAGAGGCCGCCGTAGGTGCGACCGTGGAAGGATTTGGAGAAGGTGAGGACTTCGTACTTGTCGGGGCCGTGGTTGTCGCTGGCGTGTTTGCGGGCAAGTTTGATGGCTGCTTCGACGGCCTCGGCGCCTGAGTTGCAGAAGAAGACTTTGTCGAAGTCCGTGGCTTCGGTGAGCATCTTTGCCACTTCGGCCTGGATCGGGATTTCGTAGAGGTTGGAACAGTGGATCAGGGTCTCCGCCTGCTCCTTGATCGCCCCGACGAGAGCGGGATGGCCGTGCCCCAGGGAGTTGGTCGCTATCCCCCCGATGAAGTCGAGGTAGCTGTTGCCTTCTTCGTCGAAGAGCCAGCTCCCCCTTCCCTCGGTCGGGGCGATGTTCAGGCGTTTATAAGTCTCCATTACGGCCTTCATGCGACGGCTCCTTCCGATATCAGGGTCCCTACGTTCTCCCCGGCGAGGGCGTCCCGCAGCGTGCCCCGCCTGTTTCCGTTGACTATCCTTGCCTCGACCCCGGCCCGTGCTGCCTGCGACGCCGACCGCAGCTTGGGGATCATGCCCCCGGCGGCGAGGCCACTCTCGACGTACCCCTCGCTCTCGTCCGGGGCAAGCGAGGCAATCGTCTCGCCGCCGTCGAGCAATCCGTCCACGTCGGTGAGCAGGAAGAGATGCCCCGCTCTGAGTTCCGCGGCGATGGCCCCGGCGGCCATGTCGGCGTTGACGTTGTACGCGCCTTCCGGCCCGATGCCGAGCGGGGCGACCGCTGGCACGAACCCACCGTTCCACATCGCCCGGATCAGCCGGAGGTCCACCCGCTCAACGTTCCCGACGCGCCCGAGGCCAGGTATGGGTTCGATGAACAGGGTCGGGCCATCCGTGCCGGAGATGCCGGCCGCCGGGACGCCGAGTGACCGAAGCTCCCGGACCAGCGCCTTGTTCACGCTCCCGGCGAAGACCATCTCAGCGATCTCCAGCGTCTGTTCGTCTGTGACGCGCAGGCCCTCGTGGAACCTCGTAGGTATCTCCAGGGTATCGAGCATCCGGGTCAGGGCCGGACCGCCGCCGTGCATGATCACGACCCGCGTCCCGGAATCCAGTATCTCCGGCAGGTCTTCGAGCGCACCACCCTGGAGCGCCCCGCCGCCGACCTTGACGACAATTGGCTTCGTGGAGATGTCGGAGGCCGCGCTCACGTACGGTAGCTCCCGTTGATCTCGACGTACTCGTAGGTGAGGTCGCATCCCCAGGCCGTGGCAGACGCATCACCCTCGCCCATGCGAACCGCGATGACGACCTCCCCGCTCGCCAGCGCGGCGTTCGCCTCGGCCTCCTCGTGCAGGACTGGCTCGCCACCGGAGAACACCTTCACAGGCCCGAAGTACAGCTCCACGCCGTCAGGGTCGAACGGGATACCCGCGTAGCCCATCGCGACGAGCACCCTGCCCCAGTTGGCGTCCTCCCCGAAGACCGCCGCCTTGACCAGGCTGCTCCCGACCACGCTCTTGGCGAGTGCCGCCGCGGATTGCTCATCCTCCGCGCCCTCGACGACGACCTCTACGAGCCGGGTCGCGCCCTCGCCGTCGCGGGCGATCTCCTTCGCCAGCCCCCGCGCCACGGTTTCGACCGCCTCGGCAAAGGCCGGGTAGTCAGGGTGATCCAGGTGCAGTGGCTCGTTGCCAGCCGCGCCGTTCGCCATAAGGAGCGCCATGTCCGAAGGCGATGTATCTCCATCCACGGTCACGCGGTTGAAGGAACGCTCCGTCGCGCGGCCCAGGGTTTCCTGCAAACAATCCGGCTTCACGCTTGCATCGGTCGTCATGAAGGCGAGCATGGTGCCCATGTTCGGATGGATCATGCCGCTTCCCTTGGCCGTCCCGCTGACGGTTATCGTGCGGCCACCGATCTCGACCCGAACCGCAACCTCTTTGGTGCGCGTGTCGGTGGTGAGGATCGCATCGGCGAACGAGGTTCCGTCTCCGCCAAGCTCTCCGGCCGCCTGAGCGATACCCTCCGAGATGCGGTCCATCGGGAGATAAACCCCGATCACACCCGTCGAGGCCACCGCGACTTCCCCCGCCCCAATACCGAGCGCACTGGCCGCCAGCGCCTGCATCTCCTTTGCATCCGAGAGCCCCTGTTCACCAGTCGCCGCGTTGGCGTTGCCGCTGTTGACTACAATAGCGCGGACATTTCCAGCCTCGACTGCCTCTTTCGTCACGGCTAGCGGCGCGCCCTTGAACGCGTTGCGTGTAAAGACGGCCGCCGTGGCGCACGGGCGCTCCGAATACAGGAGGCCGAGATCCCGACTCCCGGACTTCCGCACCCCACATGCCACCCCCGCAGCCACAAATCCCTCAGCCGCCGAAGCCCCGCCAGATACAACGTTTATTCCAATTACTGAATCTTTATTCATATCGCGGGCTATTCTCGCACCCGCACGCGAAGGCGTCAACCGAAATATCCAGAAACTTGAATAAATATCCGGCGACTGGTTCAATACCGGTCATGGCATTGAAGGTTGGCATCTACGGCGGCAGTGGGTACGCGGGGTCTGAGCTCGTACGCCTGCTCTCCGGGCACCCGAAGGTAGGTGCGCTGGAGGTTGCTTCGCGCGGGTACGCGGGACGTGGGATCCGGGACGTGTATCCGCATCTGGCCTTCGGGGAAGCGTTCGTGGAGCCGGATGCGATAGACGCTTCGTCGCTGGACGTGGCTTTCGTGGCATACGGTCACGGGGAGAGCGCCGAGACGGTGAGGGATCTCCTGTCTGCCGGAGTCGGGCTGGTCGTTGACCTTTCTGCCGATTTCCGGCTCCCGGACGCCGCGCTATACGGCGAATGGTATGGAGAACATCCTGCGCCGCGGCTTCTGAGTGAGGCGCACTACGGGTTGCCCGAGGTATTCGGGGCGGCTAAAGGCAGGATCATCGCCAACCCCGGTTGTTACCCGACGGCTGCGATCCTGGCGCTCGCGCCGGTGGTGAAGAGGATGGGAAATGATATTCATTCAGCCACCGTCAACGCGCTCTCCGGGATTAGCGGGGCCGGAGCCAGGCCTTCGGTCAAGACGCACTTCGTGAGCGCCAACGAGAACGCCAACGCCTACGGCGCGCCGCTCCACCGCCATACGCCGGAGATAGAGACGATGCTGCGGCATGTGGGGGAGATCCCGGAGGTCACCTTCATTCCTCATCTCATCCCCATAACGCGCGGCGAGCTAGAGACCATCGTGGTGGATGTGGAAGATACGCCCGAAGCGGAAGAAGTCCTCGGCTGGTACGCGGAGGACTACGCGCAGTGGTCGTTCGTGGAGGCGCGGGAAGATTACCCGCACGTTGCGCACGTGGCGAACACCAACCGCTGCAGGCTCTCGGCTGCCATTGACCGTCGGGCCGGAAAGTTGCTGCTGTTCGCGGCGCTGGACAATTTGCTCAAGGGCGCGTCCGGGGCTGCCGTGCAGAACATGAACCTGGCGCTCGGCTTCGGGGAAGACCTGGGGCTGGAGCACCTCAAGTAGGAGGCTGACGATCTGATGGAAGCCACGAAATCCGGCGTGGACAAGGCCACGCGGCAGGCCCTGATCCTGACGCTCATCTCCGAGAAGGGACTGGGCACGCAGCAGGGCGTCGTCGGCGCCCTGGCCGATAAGGGCGTCGAGGTCGCTCAGGCCACCGTAAGCCGCGACCTCGCCGAACTAGGGGTTCTCAAGGTCGGGAGCAAATATCTGGCGCTGCCGCACGACCCAGGGACAGCCGGTATCGAGGTTCTCCCGAGCTTCGTTGTCGGCATCGTCCCCGCCCAGAACCAGGTAGTCGTCCACACCAGGGACGGCACCGCCGGGGCGGTATCGAGCGTGCTCGACCGGGTTCGAGGACTCAGGACCATAGGCACCATCGCCGGCCAAGATACTGTATTAGTTGTCTGCCCAGGTCCGTACTCAGCTAGAAAGACAGCCGGCCTCATCGCCGATGTGTGCCGCGCGAAGACCCGCCCAGCCGGAAACGTCGTCGGGTAAGTACCGTTGAATGCGGCCGTGAGCAGCAAACCGGCGGCCCTGCCGCGCCTCTCCGTACTCGATGAGACCTTCGCCGTGTGCCACCTGGACGCGGAAGCGGAGTTTCCAGCCTGGGCCGCCCGGTCTGAGTTCCTCTCCGTGACACGCACGGTGAACGAGCTTTCCGTCGTCTGCGCGGAGGAATGCGTCCCCGAGGATGTGAAATGCCAGCGGGATTGGCGGGCTCTCAAAATGGAAGGTCCGCTGGATCTCTCGCTCGTGGGCGTTCTCGCAGGGATGCTGGCGCCGCTGGACGAGGCCGGGGTTCCGGTCTTCGTCATCTCGACCCACGACACGGACTACGTGCTCGTCCGATCCGGACAACTCGAAGCGGCCGTTGCGGCGCTGCGCGAAGCCGGCCACGAGTTCCACGGAGCCGGTTCGGACGTCCTCGTACATCCAGCAGAAGCGGAAGACGAGCCGTTCCTGTGGGAGATGCTATACGAGGCCGTCCACTGGGAGTCCGGCCTTAAACCGCCACCGGAGAAGCTCTTGGCGGAGCCGGGACTTCGCCGCTATCTCGAAGGGTGGGGGAGAGCGGGCGACCTCGCGGTCGTTGCACGGGATCCCGAAGATGGTCATAAGGTCGGGGCTGCATGGTGCCGGATCTTCCCGGCTGTCGAGCCCGGCTACGGCTTCGTGGACGCCGCAACGCCCGACATCGCCATCGCCGTTGTTCTGGATCGGCGTGGTACGGGCGTCGGCGGAACTCTACTCTACGCCCTGATGGATGCGGCAGGGTCCCATGGCTTCGATGCCGTCAGCTTGAGCGTCCAGAAGAGCAACCACACCGCCGTCAGACTCTACGAGAGGAACGGGTTTGTCAGGCTGCGGGACGACGGAACCTCCTGGGTCATGAAAGCGGAGCTTACCGCGTCCGAAACGACGAACGCCATACCGGACGCGTAACGAACGGAGGAAAGATGACTCTAGAAGGCAAGAAAGTTGTGCTCGCGTACTCTGGCGGGCTGGATACGTCGGTGTGCCTGAAGTGGCTGGAGCAGCAGGGGGCGACACCCTACGCTTTGTACCTGGATCTCGGTCAGGGTGAACCTGCGAATGACGTCAAGGCGAAGGCGCTGGACATCGGGGCCGCCGAGGCTTTCGTGCGGGACGCGAAGGACGAGTTTGTCAGGGAGTACGTCGCGCCCGGCATAAAGGCGAACGCGCTGTACGGTGGCAAATACCCGCTGTTCACCGCGCTGGGACGACCGCTCATCGCGAAGAAGCTGGTGGAGGCGGCACGCGAGGTGGGGGCTACGCACATCGCCCACGGCTCGACGGGGAAGGGCAATGATCAGGTGCGCTTCGACGTCACCACTGCCTCCATCGCCCCTGATCTGACGGTCGTGGCCCCGGTGCGTGACTGGAACATGAATCGCCCGGAGGAGATGGAGTACGCGAAGGAGCACGGCATCCCCGTGCCGACTACTAAAGAATCCCCGTACAGCGTGGACGCCAACCTGTGGGGACGCTCCATCGAGGCCGGACCTCTCGAAGACCCTGACCACGAACCCACCGAGGATGTCTTCGAACTGACCTCCTCCCCAGAAGACGCGCCCGACGAGCCGCGGTACGTGGAGATCTCCTTCGAGGAAGGGCTACCGACCGCCCTCGACGGCGAAGTGTTGCCGCTTGGTGAGCTCATAACTTCGCTGAACGCCATCGCCGGTGAGCATGGCGTGGGCCGGGTGGACATGATCGAAGACCGCCTTGTCGGCATCAAGAGCCGTGAGATCTACGAGTGCCCCGCAGCCCTGACCATCATCCAGGCCCACAAGGAACTGGAAACCCTCACCCTCACCAAAGACGTTCTCCGCTTCAAGGCGTCCGTCGAGCAACGCTACGCCGAGCTCACCTACGACGGCCTCTGGTTCACGCCACTCAAAGCCGCCCTCGACGCATTCATCGACGAGACCCAGAAGACCGTCACCGGCGCGGTCAGGCTCAAGCTGTACAAGGGCTCATCCACCATCGTGGGACGTACCGCCTCCCAGGCCCTCTACAGCAAGAACCTTGCCACCTACGACCCTAACAGTACCTTCGATGAGTCCCACGCAGCCGGATTCATAGCCCTCTGGGGCCTCCCCGCCCGCCAATGGGCCGGTGTCCATGGCGGCATAGAGCAGGAAACACTGTTTCAGTAGACCTGAATATCAGCTTTAGACATACTCGTGGGGCATAAGTCCGGCTCCGGTGACCTATCGCGATAATAGCCGGATTTCCAGGTAAATCAATGGCACGCAGAGAGCGCTTGGATGGCAGGTGGGTTGAACTTTAGATTTAGCTTTAATGTAGACTCGGGTCTCTGTCGTAGTAGTTGACGACCTTGCCTCGGCGGTCGAGTTCAAAGTGGCAACAGTCGAGGAGCAGGGTTTTGAGGCGGATACGGGCGCGTTGCACGCGGGACTTCGCGCCCGAGAAGCTGAGGCCGAGCCTGTCTGCGAGTTCCTGCTGGGTGAGCCCTTCGTATTCGGTTAGCTGGATGGCCTGGCGGTGATCCGGCGTCAGCCCTTCGAGCATGCCCTGTACCGTCCTGGACAATTGTCGTTCGAGGTCCTCCTCCGCAGGATCCGAGGGGTCGGCTGGAGACTCTACTAGTTGCACGACTGGGGTCTTCGCACGGTAGTGGTCGGTGATGGCGTTTCGCGCGATGCGGTAGACCCAGGCACGGATCTTCTCTTCATCTTCCAGCGTGCCGATGCGGGTGTGGATCTTGAGGTACACGTCCTGAAGGATGTCTTCGGCAGCATCGGGGTCGCGCACGTTCCTCCCGATGAACTTCATGAGATCCGAGTCGAACCGCTCGTAGACCTGTTCGACAGCTATGGATGTTTTCTCATCTTCCATTCCGTGCATTCCTCGCTTCCTATCTGGATCTTCCTGACCGGGTTCTCGTACTCGCAGGGAGCAGCTCCGTGACTTCGGCGTCTATGGTTTGCATGCCCCGTTAGCGGGCGGTGGATACCCTGTGGTTGCCGTCTTCGACGAAGTATCTGTCGCCGATTTTGTAGAGTTTCACCGGGGGCAGGAACTTGCCTTCGATCAGCGCGCGTTCCACGCTCTTCCACCGCGTTCTCAGGCTACGTTCGATGGGAAGAAAGTCCGGGTCGAACTCCCTGCATCGGCCCACGCTGCCAACTATTGTGGAGAGTTCGACCTCCATCGAGCCGAGTGAAACCCTTTCCCGCCTCCCGGCAACGGTTCGTTCCTCGGCGAAGCACGCGGCGAAGCGTGGGATCCCCCGCCCGGCGGAGCAGCATCTTCTGAGCCATGCGGAGAGCCTGCGGTGCAATCGGTGGAACACCGCACGGTGTCGAGCCCTTGAGAAGTCCCTGTCGGTTCTTCCGTCGGTCCCGATTACACCGACGGGTAAGTCAGGTTCGTGGTTCATCCGGGAAACCTCTTCCTATCTCGTTCACAGTATGGCGTCGGCCGAGAGTCCCAGCGCCATCGCCCCGAACAGGGCCACGCCCGCGTAGAGGGCGAATACCCTGGGTTTCACCAGGGACCACACAGCCGCCATCGCCGGGATCGTCGTGGCTGGGCCTGCGATCAGGAACGCAAGGGCCGCGCCAGGGGTCATGCCGCTCTCCATAAGCCCGGAAACTATTGGAAGCGCGCCAGCCTCGTTCATGTACAGTGGAAGGCCCACGAGCGCCGCCAGCGGCACGGCGAAGGCGCTGGAGCCGCCGAGGGTTCCGGCGATGGCCTCCTGGGGAACGTACTCCAGGATCAGGGCTTCCATAGTGAAAGCCACAAGCAGCCACCTCCCGATGCGCCATCCTTCACCCAAGGAGTCTCGCGCTACCTCACCCCAGGACAGCCCACGAAAACTCTCAAGAATCTCCCCCCACCAGCCTGTCCGGGGCTGGTTGTCCGACCTCACGCCGCACCCCGACCCGCACGCTTCGGCGGTCGCCGTCGCGGCACTTGTCTCCCGGACAATCCCACCGGACATGGCGGCGTTCCGCGTCGCCCCGATTCCAACGAGGACGGGTTGCTCGGGGGAGCAGCAATCGCTTGTCTCCTTTTTTTCTTCAGCGGTGCGTCGCAGCACCGCTCCCTGGAAGAATCCACTGCGGGTCAGGAGCAGGGTGAGGTATCCGGCTCCGAGGCTCAGGATCAAGGTGGCTACGAGACGCGTCACGGCGAGCGGCCATCCCAGAAAGCCCGCTGATAGCGCGAAGATTTCAGGGTCCATGGTGGGGGAGGCGATCCAGAAGCTCATCACCGGGGCGAGCGGGACACCGGCGATCAGAAGCCCCGCAACCACGGGCACCACCGTGCACGAGCAGAACGGGCTGAACGCACCCACAGCCGTCGCGAGCAGGATCGCAACCCCAACCCTCGCCCCGAAAACCCTCCGAACAGCACCGTCCAGCTTCAGACTTCGTACCAGCACACCGAGAAACACGCTAACTACGAATACGGGCAGCACGTTCCATGCAGATTCAGCCACGAACCCGAAGATCCCATACGCTTCACCGATCATCGCTCTTCCTCCGTCTATTAGCGGTCATATTCATATATGGAGACGGGATTCCGCCCGGATGGACGCACCATTTCTCCGTTCGCCCTTGACGAAGCACGCCCCGTTGCCTAAATTTATATCAAAATTTATTGATTTGAAAGGAGGCGACCGGGTTGTCTACAGATATGCGGGAGCAGGTGAGGCGCAGGTACGCGGATCTCGCCGTGAAGTCCGGGGATGGTGGGTCGTGCTGCGGAGATTCATGCGGATGCGGCTCTGATTCTGGCTCCGAGGCCAGGGTGACGGACCTGAGCAATGGTTACTCACGATCAGAGAAGGACGAGTTGCCCCTGACGGCGGTCGGGGCATCGCTAGGGTGTGGCAACCCGGTGGCGCTGGCGGAGTTGCATCCGGGGGAGGTAGTGCTCGACCTCGGGAGCGGCGGTGGGATTGACGTTCTGCTCTCGGCCCGGCGCGTGTCGCCCGGTGGCAAAGCCTACGGGCTGGATATGACCGACGAGATGCTGGCGCTCGCGGAGAGGAACCGGGCGGAGGCTGGCGTCGAGAATGCGGAGTTCTTGAAGGGTCAGATCGAGGAGATACCCCTCCCCGAAGATCACGTGGACGTACTCCTCTCCAACTGCGTCATAAACCTCTCCACGGACAAGCCTGCCGTAATCTCCGAGGCTTTCAGAGTCATCAAGCCAGGCGGACGCTTCGCTGTCTCCGACGTGGTGTTCCTCGGGAGCAAGGCGACGCTGCCTGACGACGTGCTCGAGACGGTCGGCCTGTGGACGGGGTGCGTAGCCGGGGCGCTCGAAAAACACGAGTACGAGGCCCTGCTCGCCGACGCGGGCTTCGACGACGTTTCCGTCGAGGTCCAGAACACCTATGACCCCGAGACGATAGAAGGACTTGACACCGAAGAGAAGCGCGCGGCCCTGCGCGAGGTTCCGGCGGCGAGCGCTTTCATCCGGGCCAGAAAACCCGAGGCCGGGTAGCCAATGACGAAGCAGGCGCTCGATGTGGTCTCGGAGAACGGTCAGGCTGTCCCCGAAGGTGCGAGCTTCGACGGGGAGCGCATCGAACATCTCGTTGCGTTGGGACGCGCGCTCTCGGACCCGATCCGGGTGCGGATGCTCGGCATGATGGCTGAGGGGAGAGGCTGCTGTGAGTTGCCGGCCTGCGGCGTCCCGGCTGAGGACCAAGATGCCGGTATCTGCGTCTGCGAGTTTCAGGACGCCTTCGGGATGGGACAATCTAAGGTCTCCTACCACATGAAGAAGCTCAAGGATGCCGGACTGGTGTGCGAGGAGAGGCGCGGGAAGTGGAGCTTCTACTCCCTCGACCGTCAGGCTGCCGCGAAACTCGTGAACGTGGCGGCGCTCCACCTGAGCGTCTCAGCGGAGGGAACCGGGGGCATCTGACGAGCTTCGAACGTGCTGCGGTAGCGCCTGAGAAAGCGGGGGAAAGGAGGAAAATGGTGGAGAGAAAGACCCGGATTCTGTTCCTGTGTACGCAGAACTCGGCAAGAAGCCAGATGGCCGAGGGCTTGCTGCGCCACCTGGCCGGGGACCGCTTCGAGGTGTACAGTGCGGGCATCTCCCCCTCCGGCGAGATACATCCACACGCCATCCGGGCGATGGAAGAGGTCGGCGTTGACGTGGGCGACCAGTATCCGAAGGGTTTAAGGACGTACCTGGGCAAGGTCGGGTTCAACTACCTGATCATCGTGTGCGCCCGCGCGGAGAGGAACTGCCCCAAGTCCTTCCCGGGTGTCGGCACGACGCTCACCTGGATCTTCGACGATCCGAGGGGCGAAGACGTTCCCGAAGGAGAGCGGCTGGAGAAGTTCCGGGAGGTTCGGGATGAGATCGAGATGAAGATCAGAGACTGGCTCGCTCACCCCGAAGGAGAACTGGCAAAGCTCAAGGAGAAGCGCGAGCGCGAACGCCGGAAGCGGCAGGGGTTGGAAGAAGCCGGAGGTTCGTGACCAACTTCCGGTGTTACGCGGCCGAGTTCATCGGCGCCTTCCTGCTGGTGTTTGCTGGACCGGGAGCCGTGGTCATAGACGAAGTCTCCGGTGGAGGGGTCACCTCGCTGGGTATCGGCCTGAGCTTCGGGCTCGCCGTAATGGCCGCCATCTACGCCGTTGGGCACCTCTCGGGTGCTCACATCAACCCAGCCGTTACGCTTGCCTTCGCCATGACGCGCCACTTTCCGTGGGCCGCGGTGCCCGGCTACGTGCTGGCACAACTCGTCGGTGCCTGCGCTGCCAGTGCAGCGCACCTCGTCCTTTTCGGAGACGCCGTCCGATTCGGGGCTACCGTGCCGTCGGGCTCCCCCTGGCAGGCGTTCGGACTGGAGCTGGTCCTTACGCTCCTCCTGATGTTCGTGGTGGCGGCCGTCGCCACGGACGTACGCGCCGTGGGGCAGGCCGCAGCCATCGCCATCGGCGGCTACGTCGCGCTCGCGGCGACCTTCGCCGGCCCGATAGCCGGCGCCTCCATGAACCCGGCCCGCTCCTTTGGTCCGGCGCTGGTTGGCGGGGTGTGGACACACCACTGGGTCTACTGGGCGGGGCCTATGATCGGCGCCGTACTGGGTGCGCTGCTCTACGGTTACGTGCGTCTGGCGCACCCGCCGGAGGTTCGAGAGATCAAGCGAGCGAGAACAGAGAGGTTGTCATAGATGGCGGAATCTAGAGAAACCGGAGATCGTCTGAGAGTGCTGTTCCTATGTACCCATAACTCGGCTCGCTCGCAGATGGCCGAAGGGTTGCTGCGCCACCTCGCTGGAGAGCAATTCGAGGTTGCCAGCGCCGGGACGGAAGCAACATCCGTGCGGCCTGAAGCGATCCGGGCAATGGCCGAGCTCGGGGCGGATATCTCTCATCAGGAATCCAAGACCCTCGAACGTTACGTGGATGAGCCCTTCGACTTCGTAGTCACCGTCTGCGACGACGCAAACGAGGCGTGCCCGTTCTTCCCCGGCGCGAAGAACCGCCTGCATTGGTCGTTGCCGGACCCTTCCCGGGCTGCTGGGAGCGATGAGGAGCGCCTCGCTATGTTCCGGGCCGTGCGTGATGAAATCCGGGTGCGCATCGAGGCGGAGATCCTGTCCTCTCAGCGCGGCGCGCTCAACTACTGACCCGCGCCGCCTCTTTCAGCCGGTTTACCGTCGCCAGCGCCACCGGCTCCAGGCGATCGAACTCCTCGACCAACGCCAGGGGTACGGCGTCCCGGAAGCGGGCGTACAGGTATATCTCCCCCAGCCTCCCCACCGCCGGTTCTTCCACTTCATACGCCGCCCGCCGGGCGAACTCCTCAGGCGTCTCCCCGGTCTCCCGGACAACGTCGGCGCCTGCTAGTGCGTCAACGATGGCCCCGTACCGACTATACAGGCGGGCATCCGAGACTTTTACTGAGCGTTGGACCGCCGGTTTGCGGCGGCGGTGGATCAGGTATCTGCGGGAGTAGATGCCAGCCAGCACGGCCCCTGCTACCAGCAGCCCCACGATTATGATGCTCACGGGATCGAGGCGGGCCACGCCGCGCATGAGCGTGCCGACCGCCCCGAAAGCGGGCCCGATGACCTTCCCGGATTTCTCCGCGACGAACTCCAAAACCTTGCCGCTCTGCACGCTACCAGCCGCCTGGTACTGCCAGGGTGTCGAGTCGAAGCCAGGGGTCGGGTCGAAGGTGGACCATCCATAGCCTGGGAAGTAAACCTCGACCCAGGCGTGGGCGCTCGAGGCTTTGACTTCGTACAGCCCCGTGAACGGGTTGTACTCGCCTGGTACGTAGCCTGTAGCCACGCGGGCCGGGATGCCCTGGGAGCGGGCCATTACTGCCAGCGAGGAGGCGAACTGCTCGCAATATCCACGCCGCTCTTCGAACAGGAAGTACTCCACAGCGTCCATCTCGTCGCGTTGCGGCGGGATGGAGAGGTCATACGGGTATTCTTTCCTCAGGTGGTTGTTCATCTTCACTACGGCGTCGTACGGGTTGGTCGTACCGGCGGTAAGCTCGCGGGCCAGCGCCCTGGTCCTGTCCAGGCCGGTGGGGGGGAGGGCTGTGTATTTCTCGGCCATGCCCGCCGGATATGTGGTGCTGGCGTGGCGCAGTTGGTCCGGCGTGGCGTTGGGGATCTGAGAGACTACCGAATAGGTCGAGCCCGCCGGGATTTCGTACGGCGCACGCGCCGAAGCCTGCGAGTCCACCTTGATGCCGGCAGCCGGAAAGTACAGGGTCTCGGGGCGGTAAGCGCCGAAGATGACGTTCGAGGCATCCTGCTCAACGTAGAAGACCTGTGCCACCTGCCGCGTCTCGCCCTCGGACGGCTCCACGTTCGGGGCGGAGAAGAGATCGTAGCGCGGGCCATCCGATACCAGGGTATCCAGGCTGTCTTCGCCGCCGGAGATCACCCACCCCTTCCCGTTGTACTCGTCGAAGACGACACCCCGGTAAGGAACCGCCTCCTCGCTGCGGACCTTCATCACGATCTCATCAGATAGCCTTCCACGAGACCTCAAATCCATGTATGGGTTGAAGCCGTGGTATGAATCCGGCGCGATGTTCCGGGGCGGTTGGGAGAACGGGTCTCCCGACTGCGGATAGTCAGGGTTCTGGACGCTGCCGGAGAAGTCTCCCTGCAGATCCTGGAACGCCGAAGTCGGCATCATCGAGAGGTTCATGCTCTGGCGCTGGGGCATGAGGGAGAAGCAAAGCACCCCGACGGCCAGAACCGCGAAGAATCCGGGTGCGATCAGGCCGAGCGTCAGTCCCCTGCTCCTCGCTGGTGCTGCGCCGGACCTTTCCCTGGCTTCCGAGAGGTTCATCTGGGCCAGGGCGCCGAGGGCGCAGAAGAAGAACAGGAGCACGAACACGCCGTACCACAGGCTCGTCGAGAGCACGGCGCCTACGCTTAGCAGGATCAGGCCGCTAACCAGCGAGTACGCCACGTCCTTGCGGGCCGGAAGGTCGAAGGCGTGGATGACCTGCACCCAAAGAAAGAGCCGGGCCAGCGGCACCCGCGTGTCGTAGAGCGAGGAGAGAACCTCCCTGAAGAACATGGCCAGCGCCGCCAGCGCGCCGAAGGCGAGCAGGATCTTGATGAGGAAGTTCTTCTCCCGCCGCCGCTGGTAACTCACGCCGAAGGCAACCACCGTGAGCAGCGGCACCAGGATGCCGGTCATCCAGTCGAAGTAGCCGCTGGTGAGCACAGCCACCTCTCCCACGAGCACTGCCGCGAGCACCCACGCCCGCAACTCTAGAGAATCCTCGGGCGCCTTCTTCTGGCTCGTCGGTATCCGCTCCCTGATGCGCCCAAGCAAACCGGGATCTCCGTTGCTCATTCCATCCTCCACGGTTCCTCCAGGTCAGGGCCGAGCCTGACAGCCATACGTCCGTCTCTCCTTACCTCATCCAGGAATTCCTGCTCCTCTTCCAGCGTCATCCACGGCCCGCTTCGTGTCTTCGGACCCACGAACTCGCGGCAAGAAATGAGCACCACGGTCTGTGCCCCCGATTCCCCTTGCGCGACTGAAGATCCGGCCCTCGTAATTGGCATGGACGGTCGTATCTCAACACTCGCCCCGGATGGATCAGGCATCCTGGAGGCCACGAGCCCGGCGCACCAGGTCAAAACGGCGTCCTGATCCGGCTGCTCTGGGAAGGGCTCCTTCTGCGGCCCGGCGTCTGCCCGGACGACCCTTCCCTCCCTCAGCGCGAACAGCAACAGGGAAGCCCCTGCCGAAACTACCATCTCGCGGGCCTCCCTCGGCGCGCGGGCGTCGAGGTTCAGGGCAAGAACGAATGGTGGATAGGTCTCCTGCGCCAGCTCCCTGACGGCTAGCCTTCCCGCAGCGAGGCCGCGCGCGCTCCTGCGCCACGCGACGAGCCGCGCCGGGTCGCCCGGACGGTACTCCCTGATGCCCCAGAATTCACCGCCGTGCCCGCGGTGCAGCGTCGAAGACTCGCTGCGATCACCGCGTTCGGTGTCGAGGGGCGCCACAGGTGGAAGCGCCGCCACGTCGAAGGTGCGGGGGTGGATCACGGTGTTCGACGCCGCACGTATCTTGCGCCGTCCGTGGAATAGCCCGAACGGCGCCCCGGATTCGACGACGATCTCGCCGCCGGAGTAGATGCCCCGGCGCGGGTTCTCGAGCACATACTCCACCCGCGCCGTCGCGCCGCCCCTGACCCGCGTCACAACCGCACGCCCCGTGTCCCCTGCGAACTCGTCCCCCACTTCCAGGAGATGACGGGCCAGCCTTCCCGTATTTCGGACCTCCAGCGTGCAGCGGAGCGGCTCCCCGGCGCGGCCTATCACGGGGGCCAGGCGGATGGCCTCGATGCCGCGCGCGGTCCACAGGGGGGCAGCAATCGAAACGGCTACCGCGGACCCGATCAGGGCCGAAACCACGTACAGCCAGCCAGCCCCCGAGTTCATGGCGATCAGATACAGGATGATGGTGAGGAAGATCAGGAGCGCGGGCTTGCCCAACCTCCTCGCCCTGTCCCGACTCTTTCCCATTATTCTCCAGTCCTCATGCCGGAGGGGATACGGAGCGGAGCACCTCCCGGACCACGGCCTCGGCGGTCGTGCCTGACGATGCGCCGCGCACGGAGATGCGGTGCGGCAGCGCGTGCAGCGCCAGCTCCTTGACATCCTCGGGACCGACGAAATCCCGTCCCCGCGTTGCAGCCCGAGCCTGGGAAGCCCGAATCAGGGCAATGGAACCCCTCGGCGAGACGCCAAGCCCTACTGCGGGATGCTCCCTCGTCGCCTCAGCGAGCGCGACCGCGTATCCGAGTACCTCGTCGTGAACCTGCACCCGCCGCACCATCTCGCGGGCCATCGCCACCTCTCTGACGCTAACGACCGGCTTGACATCCTCCAGGGGGCGTCCTTCGACCTGGGCCCGCACGATCCCGAGTTCAGCATTCCTGGCCGGATATCCCATGCTCGTCGCCACCATGAAGCGGTCGAGCTGGCCCTCGGGCAGCGGGTACGTCCCGTGGAAATGGTGCGGATTCTGCGTCGCAACCACGAAGAACGGTTCCGGCAGGGGCCGCGTCTCACCCTCCACGGTCACCTGTCCTTCGGCCATCGCTTCGAGCAGCGCGCTCTGCGTCCTCGGGGTGGCGCGGTTGATCTCATCCGCAAGCAATACCGGCGCGAAGACAGGACCAGGCAACCACCTGAAGCGCGTCTCCCTCGGATCGTAGACGCTGGTACCCGTGATGTCCGATGGAAGCAGGTCAGGCGTGAACTGTATGCGGGAGAACTCGGCCGAGATGGAGGAGGATATCGCCCGTGCTAGCGTGGTTTTGCCCACGCCGGGGATATCCGTAAGCAGCACGTGGCCTCCCGCGAGAAGTGAGATCAGGCACAGATCCACCACCGCATCCTTGCCGACTACCACCCGGCACACGGAGTCCCTGAGCCTTGCGTATGCCTCCCTCACTTCCACGATGTTCTCTACCTGGTTACGCTGCAATTTTCCTCCACGGAAGACCTGGCGGATGTTGTCCCCTACATTATGCCCACCCAACGCCCACTTCGGCGGGAGCCTTGATATTATCTGATACGTGCGCAAACGGCCTGATTCTGGTCAATCTCTGGATGAAGAACCGGCTGGGGCGAGGGATCTCACGATGATGCGTCGCGCCCTCACGGCAGCCCGCGAAGCCAGGGACTGCGGCGAGATCCCGGTCGGCGCCGTGGTAGCGCAAGGGGACAGAATCCTCTCCGTCGCCCGCGTCGAACGTGAGAAGGCCCGTGACCCCACGGCCCACGCCGAGATACTCGCCCTCCGCAGGGCCGCAGAAGCCCTGGGAGCGTGGCGTCTCACCGGCTGCGCCCTGTATTCCACCCTCGAACCATGCCCCATGTGCGCCGGGGCCGCCCACGCCGCCCAGATCTCCCGCCTCGTCTACGCCACCCCAAGCCCGAAGTCTGGCTACGCCGGAACCCTCCATAACATCCCCTCAGATTCCCGCCTCAACCATACCTTCCCAGTAACCAGAGGCGTACTCGAAGGCGAAGCAGCAGACCTCCTGCGTGAATTCTTCAGAGAAGAGCGTCACAATGCCCCACGCAAATCATCCGATACACCGCAGTTTGGAACACCTGAAGCAACCATATAGTATCTACTTGAACTTCAGGTAGATATAAACTAGCATACAAATGCTAGATTGACCTGCAGGTCGAATGTACTGTCTTCACCTGAACATAAAGGTGCGTAATTTGCGGGATATTCCACGAAAACGCCCATTTGTGAAAAAAATCTGAAAAAATGTTCCGGGCGCTCTCAGGGGCCGGACTTCGCATGATTAAGGCGTTTCTGGCCATGAGAGTGAAGTCAACCTCACATTCAGGGTTATTTAGCGCCTATTGATATACGAAAATGTGGTGTGCTAGGTTTCCAGTCTACCAGATGTGGTGTTGGAGTAACGGGGGTTACGAAGTGCAGTGTCCTTACTGTGATTTCGAAGACACAAAGGTCATAGACTCGCGTTTATCGGAGACGAAAGATGCGATCCGTCGTCGTCGGGAGTGTCTTTCGTGCGGGAAGAGGTTCACCACGTACGAGCGGCGGGAGCCCTTGAGGCTGATGGTTATAAAGAGGAACGGGGAGCGGGAGCCCTTCGTGCGGGAGAAATTGCAGGTTGGTCTCGTGAAGGCTTGCGCCAAGCAGCGGATCTCGGAGGAGCAGATCGAGGTGATGGTGGACGAGGTCGAGGCCGAGTTGCGGGAGCGGCGCAGGCACGAGGTGACCTCGCGGCGCCTGGGGGACATGGTACTGTTGCGGCTGCGCCGTCTGGACATGGTTGCGTACATGCGCTTCGCTTCCGTCTACCGTCACTATACGGACGTGGATCAGTTCCGCTCCGAGCTGGTGCGCCTCTCCGGCTCCGGCGTGGGCAACGCCACGAGGTAGGCCGATTCAGGGGGCGGCCGTGAATGTGTGCCGCACGTGCCGTCGAAGACGTTGCCGCACGGGATGTAAATGAAGATTTTGTCGATGGAACGAGCAGGGCAAGCGGTAAAACAAGGGGAGGATGAGCGAGGAAGTGAATTACAACCGTCTGAGCGAGATAGACCTTACGGATAATGCAGTCGCGGTGCTCAAGAAGCGCTACCTGAAGAAGAACGAACAGGGCGTCGCCATCGAGGAGCCGATGGATATGTTCCGGAGGGTCGCCTCCAACATCGCCGAGGGGGAGTTCCGGTTCAAGGATGGCGAGGAGGCGCAGGCGCTATATGAGGAGAGCTACGAGCGTTTCCTGGGGATGATGACCACCAGGAAGTTCATGCCCAACTCGCCGACCTTGATGAACGCCGGGCGCGAGCTTCAGCAGCTCTCGGCGTGCTTCGTACTACCCGTGGACGACTCCATAGACGGCATCTACGACACCCTCAAGCACCAGGCCATCATCCATAAATCGGGCGGCGGCACGGGATTTGGCTTTTCCAGGCTGCGTCCGAAGAACGATCTCGTTCAGTCCACGATGGGCGTCTCCAGCGGGCCAGTTTCTTTCATGGCGATATACGACGCTTCGACGGACAAGATCAAGCAGGGCGGAACCCGGCGCGGGGCGAACATGGGCATCCTCAGGGTTGACCACCCGGACGTCGAGGAGTTCATAGACTGCAAGCGCGAGAACGACCAGATCAACAACTTCAACATCTCCGTCGCCGTCACCGACGCCTTCATGCAGGCCGTCGAGGAGGATACGGACTTCGACCTGACCAACCCTAGAAACGGCGATACGGTCAGGACCGTCAGGGCGCGGGATCTTTTCAGCAAGATCGTCGAGGGTGCATGGCTGAACGGCGAGCCTGGCGTGGTCTTTATAGATAGGATCAACGCGGACAACCCGACGCCGCAGTTCCCAATCGAATCGACCAACCCGTGTTCGGAGGCGCACCTGCCGCCTTACGACTCGTGCAACCTCGGTTCGATCAACCTGGAGCGGTTCTTCATAGAGGGCGACCGTCCGGGCGAAGGATCGGTCGACTGGGAAGACCTGCGGGAGACGGTCCACACGGCGGTCCGGTTCCTGGACAACGTGATCGAACAGAACAACTACCCGCTGGACGAGATAGATGAGATGAGCCGGGGCAACCGGCGCATCGGGCTTGGCGTCATGGGCTTCGCCGACCTGCTCATAAAACTCGGCGTCACCTACGACTCTGACGAGGGCCTCGCCTTCGCGGAGAAGGTTATGAAGTTCGTGGACGACGAGGCGTGGGAGGAGAGCCGCAACCTCGCCGAAGAGCGCGGCGTGATGCCCCACTTCGAGGGCTCACGTCACGAGGCGAGGGGCGACCGCGTCCGCAACGCTACCGTCACCACCATCGCCCCGACAGGCACGATCTCCATGATCGCCGGTTGTTCCGGCGGCATCGAGCCGCTCTTCGCGGTCGCCTTCATGCGCCGCCAGGCCGACATGGAGATGCCCGACGTGAACCCCGAGTTCGTGCGGCTGGCGAAGGAGCGCGGCTTCCACTCAGACGAGCTGATGAAAAAGGTCGCCGAGCACGGGTCCGTGCGCGACATCCCCGAGGTGCCCGAGGACGTCCGGAGCGTGTGGGTCACCTCGCACGACATTACGAGCGAGTGGCACGTCAAGATGCAGGCGGCGTTCCAGAAGTACACCTCGATGGGGATCTCCAAGACCATCAACCTCCCCAATGAGGCGACGCCGAAGGACGTTGAGGACGCCTACCGCTTCGCCTACAGCCTGA
>JACDAR010000349.1 GCA_013695335.1 Rubrobacter sp. | reverse complement strand
CCAGGCTTAGCCGGTTTTTCTCCCCGCCGGAGAGCGAGCCAACCTTCTTGAACACGTCCTCGCCGGAGAACAGGAACGAACCGAGTAGATCCCGCGCCTCAGGGGCATCGAAGCCCGTGGTGTCCATAGCTTCTTGCAAGACGGACTTCGTGTCGTCGAGGCGGGCGAGTTGCTGGTCCTGGTAGGCGAGGGTCACGTTGTGTCCGGTGCGGATCATGCCTGATTGCGACTGAATCTCACCCGTCGCCAACCGCATGATCGTACTCTTGCCGGTCCCGTTCGGGCCGAGAAGGGCGACGCGCTCTCCGCGTTCGACAACCAGGTTCAGGTCGTTCAGGAGGGGTTCACCATCGTCGTAGCCGTAGCTTGCGCCTTCGATCTCCAGGACGACCCGGCCAGCCCGCGAGGTTTCCGATCCGAGGTCCATGCGGATGTTCTTCGAGCCGTTCCTCGGAGCCTCGACCTTCTCCATCCGGTCAAGTAGCTTCTGTTTGCTCTTCGCCTGGGTGGCTTTGCTGGCCTTGGCCCGATTCTTCTCGACGAACCGTTCTAATTGCTCCCGTCGCTCGGCATTGGCCTTTGCCTTGCGGGCGAGTTGCTCGTCGCGGGCTTTCTTCTCGGTGGTGTACTTGCTGTAATTGCCCGGATAGCGGACGAGCCTACCGTCTTCAAGCTCCACAATGGAGCCTGCTATGGCATCCAGGAAGTAGCGGTCGTGGGAAACCACGAGGATCGCGCTTTTCGCGTTCTTGACGAAGCCTTCGAGCCATTCTATTGCTTGCAGATCCAGGTGGTTGGTCGGCTCGTCGAGCAAGACGAGATCCGGCTCTTCCAGCAGCAGGCGGGCGAGGGCCACGCGGCTCTGCTCGCCGCCAGAGAAAGACCCCACGGGGCGTTTCCATTGCTCTGGCGCGAAGCCGAGACCGGAGAGGGCCGATGCAGCTTTGGCCCTGTACTCGTAGCCGCCGTCGCGTTCGAACTCGGACTGCATGCGTCCGTAGCGTTCGAGAAGCGAGTCGGACGGGTTATCCGAGAGGCGTTTCTCTAGCTCCCCGAGTTCCTTTTCGCGTTCGATTAGGGCTGAGAAGGCCGAGATGATCTCCTCTTCCACGGAGAGTCGGCCGCGCTCCCCAGCGTACAGGTTCTGGGAAGTCATCCCGATCTTCGCGCCGCCGACGCGATCCACGGAGCCCGCATCTGGTTGCAGGTTGCCTGAGATCACGTTCAGGAGGGTCGTCTTGCCAGCGCCGTTGCGGCCGACGAGCCCGATCTTCTCTCCCGACTCCACGGCAAGCGTCGCCCCGGAGAGAACCTTCAGATTCCCCCCGTGGTACTTCACGATGTCCCTTGCGACAATTACCTTCATGACCGGGAGATTATACGACGATGATCCCCTGACGCCCGAGGAACGCGCACAATATGAGGATGACCTCATCGCTTTCTGTGACAGGGAGTTGGATCTCCTCGGGGACATTCGTGGCCTCGACGTGCTGTACGCGGGAGGCGCTTCGCTACTTTGGATCGAGGGCCTGAGCCAGCGCATGGGAGATGATGGCGTTCTCACGGTCATCGAAGCGGACCCGGAACTCGTGGAACATGCGCGGCACGCCCTTAAAGATGCTGACCTCCGCGCGCCGATTGATCTCGTCGTGGGCAGCGTCTTCGAGATGCCGTTCCGTGGCGGGGTTTTCGATCTCGCCTATTCAGCCGGCTTGTTCCACGAGTTGGATGTTAGGGAGAGGGATGCGAAAGATGCGCTCGCGGAGTTGGCCCGCGTCGTGCGGCCCGGTGGCCGGGTGGTGACGGATGATTGGGTGGACTCAGGAGAGGAGCCCCCGCCGGCGGATCTGGAATGGGAGGAGATGGAGGCGGAGGCGGCGCGTGGGATCAGAGGCGCGGAACTCCATGGGATACGGCCCCCTGAACAGCTCGTCGCGCTGCACGAGAAGCATCTCTACGACGTGAAGTGGTCGATCTCACCACCATATCCCCTGCGCCACCTGGGGAAGATCATGCTGTCAGAGCCGGATGAGCCTGCGGAATATACCGCGCTGCCCGAAGCGGCGAGGCGCGGGCTTCTTGCGCGGCGCAAAGCCTTGAAGGAGCGTATCCGGCGCGAAGGATACGGACGTGCGGCCACGCTGTACGTCGAGGGCCGGGTATAAGAAAATCCTCCGAATGGGTGATGCGCTGTGCCCACTTGGATGACATCATTCGGCGTATGACCCTGATCGAAGCTCTCGGCGTAGAGAAATACTATGGTGGACGGCCCGTGCTCCGCGCCCTCGAAATAAAGGTCGGGCCGGAGGCCAGGATCGGGCTCGTGGGCGGCAACGGCGCTGGCAAGTCCACGCTGCTGCGCCTACTCGCCGGCCTGGACACCGCCGACTCTGGCGGGGTGATCCGGCGCAGGGGACTTCGAATCGCCTTTCTCCCACAACATGTGGAAGGTGGCGGGCGGACGCCGCTGGAGGTGGTCCTCGATGCCCGTCCCGAGCTGGCGCGATTGAAGTTTGATCTGGAGTCTTGCGAAGCCGAACTCGGCTCACCCGAGGTCGCGGCGGACATGCGGCGCATGCAGCGGGTACTGGAACGCCACGGACGGCTGACGCAACAGTTTCAGGAAGCGGGCGGGCGCGGTTTCGAGGGCGAGGCCCGTGGTTACCTGCGGGCGTTGGGTTTCGCGGATGCTGACGTGGAGCGGCCTGCATCCGAGTTGAGCGGTGGTCAGCGTAAGCTCGCGGCGCTGGCGGCGTGCCTGGCGCAGAAACCGGACGTACTGTTGCTGGACGAGCCAGAGGCGCACCTGGACCAGGACCGGCGCGAGCAGTTGGAAGGGCGGATACGGGCCTTCGAGGGCGCGGTGGTGGCCGTCTCCCACGACCGTTGTCTGCTTGACGAGGTGGCGCGGGAGATCGCCGAGTTGGAGGACGGCAGGATCACGATGTGGCCGGGCAATTACTCGGCATATGCCGTGGCGCGGGAGTTGAAGATGAAGCGCCAGCAGCAGCTCTACGTGACGCAGCAGAAGGAGATAGCCCGGCTGGAGGAGGCGATCCAGCGTTTCCAACAGTGGGCGCACAACACGGAGAACGAGCGCCACGCCAAACAGGCTAGGGTCAAGCAGCGCCAGATCGAGCGCATGGACAAGATCGAACGTCCGGTCTTCGAGCGGCGCAGGATCGGCCTGGAATTCAGGGAAGGAGTCCGGGGCGGCCAGAAAGCCCTGGAGTTGCGAGAGGCGAGCGTGGCATTCGGGGACGAACCAGTCCTGATCGGGGCTGACCTCACCATCGTGCGCGGCGAGCGGGTCGGCATCGTCGGCCCAAACGGCGCGGGCAAGAGCGTGCTCGCGAAGCTGCTGGCCGGGGAACTGGCGCCGACGGAGGGTGAGCGGTGGATCGGGCCATCCATCCGGGTAGGCTTCCTTGCCCAGGATCACCAGCCGCCATCTGGCGCGACCCCGATCTCGCTGGTGCGGGGCGCGAAGCCGCTCTACGAGGGCGAAGCCGTGAGCCTGCTCGGACGCTTCCTGTTCCGCTACGAGCAGGCGCGCCAGCCGGTAAGCGCCCTGAGCGGCGGGGAGCGCACGCGCCTCGGGCTCCTGCTCCTGATGCTCGGGGAACCAAACTGTCTCGTCCTGGACGAACCGACAAACCACCTGGATATAGACTCCCTCGAAGTGCTGGAAGCAGAACTAGAGCGTTTCCCCGGTACCGTCGTTTTCGTCTCCCACGACCGCTATTTCCTGGACCGCATCGCCGACCGCACAGTCGAGGTGCGCGACGGTGAGGTTCGTTCCCACGCTGGCGGCTATACTGCATACCGGGAATCCAGAGAGCTTTCAGCTGTCAGCCATCAGCGTTCAGCTAGAACGAAGGGCTGAGCGCTCCGCCATCCGTCGCGTCTGATAGCCTCTTGGCGTACCTGATCCATACAAGAAAGGTAGCGTATGCCGCAGCCGATAGACGTATATTTCTGGCCAACGCCGAACGGGAAGAAAGTCTCCATCTTCCTCGAAGAGACGGGGCTTCCTTACAACATCGTGCCTGTGAACATCGGGGAGGGTGACCAGTTCGACCCTGAGTTCCTGGAGATCAGCCCCAACAACAAGATGCCAGCTATCGTTGACCCTGACGGGCCTGACGGCGAGCCTATGTCTTTCTTCGAGTCAGGCGCAATCCTGATCTACCTGGCGGACAAGACTGGAAAGTTCCTGCCGCAAGGAATCAGGGATCGCTACGAGGTTCTGCAATGGATGATGTTCCAGATGGGCCACGTCGGCCCGATGCTCGGGCAGGCCCACCACTTCCGCAAGTATTCACCCGAGGAGGTTCCGTACGCCATCAAGCGGTACACAGACGAGGCTGCCCGCCTCTACGGCGTCATAGACACCCGCCTCTCGGAGGCCGAGTACGTCGCTGGCGGCGGTTACTCCATCGCGGACATGGCGATCTACCCGTGGCTCGTCTCGCATGAGGACCAGGGGCAGAACATGGACGACTTCCCCGATTTGAAGCGCTGGTTCGAGCAGATCGGGGACCGCCCCGCCGTCCAGCGCGGCATGGAGGTCGGACAGGAATTGCGCCAGCCGCTCAACCGCGATATGGACGACAAAACCCGCGAGACGCTGTTCGGCAACCGCGGGGGTGGAAAGGGGTAGTTACCGTTCGAGCACGATGGTGACAGGCCCGTCGTTGACTAGCGCCACGTCCATCATCGCGCCGAAGCGGCCAGTCTGCACGGAGATGCCTTCATCGCGGAGCTTCCCGCAGAAGTAGTCGAATAGTGGCTCAGCCTCGTCAGGGAGCGCCGCCCGGATGAAGCTCGGGCGGTTGCCTTTGCGGGTGTCGGCGAGGAGGGTGAACTGGGAGACGGCCAGGATCTCACCCCCAGCGTCTTCCACGCTCAGGTTCATCTTCCCCTCCTCGTCGCCGAAGATGCGGAGCCTGGCGACCTTCCCGGCGAGCCAGTCCGCCTCGGCTTCGCCGTCGCCCTGCGCCACGCCAACGAGGAGCAGCAGTCCGCCTCCGATCTCCGAGATCATCTCCCCTTCAACGGTGACGGAGGCGCTTTTGACGCGCTGGAGGACTATCCGCACGGCGCTATAGAGGTTCGCGGCCAGCGTAGCCTGCGTCTATCTCGTGCCAGAACGCTACGCGTTCTTCGGGCGGATGCCAGCAGAGGAAGACTACGCGTCCATCGCGCTCGTGAGGGAAATCCAGGAGGCCCATCTCCAGATCCTTGAGGACGACGCCTTCCTCCCTGATGCGCTCTATCGCCCTGTACAGGTTGTACGC
>JACDAR010000362.1 GCA_013695335.1 Rubrobacter sp. | reverse complement strand
TTCCTTCGTCGGATGAGGTGCGAGGATGCAACTTTTCGAGAAGCTCATAGATTACCCGGATGCCGAGAGGCTGGTCCTGGAGAATGTGCCGCGTCCGCGGGAGGAGAACCTGCCGCTCGTGGATGCGCGGGGGCTGGTGCTGGCGCGGGATCTGTCTGCCCGTTTCGATTCGCCGCCTTTCGATAACTCCGCTGTTGACGGGTACGCGGTGCGGAGCGCGGATGCCGAGGCGGGACGCACCTTCGCCGTAGTGGACGAGGCCCCGGCGGGGCGTCCATCGAAGAAAAGCGTCGGTGAGGGCGAGGCCATCAAGATCTTCACGGGAGGTGTGATCCCGACCGGCGCAGACGCCGTCGTCATGGTCGAGAATACCTCCGGCTGGGGCGAAACATTCGACCTCAAGAAGTTCGCCAGTCCGGGACAGAACATCCGCGATCGTGGCGGGGATGTGCGCGAGGGAGACGTCATACTGCGTTCTGGAACGGAGATCGGCGCGCCCGAGATAGCCCTCGCCGCGACGCAGGGATACGGGGAGCTTCCCGTGTACCGGCGTCCGAAGGTGGTAGTTCTTTCGACGGGTACCGAGCTCGTGACGCCGGGGGAGCGGGATCTCTCGCCCGGAGAAATATACGATTCCAACTCCTTCGCCACGATGTCCCAGGCCCGCGAGGCAGGCGCTGAGGCCAGGCGTTTGCACGCAGCCTCGGACGACGCGGACGTGCTGCGCGACGCGCTGCGGGAGGCTCTGGAGACCGCTGATGTGGTAGTCACCAGCGGCGGGGTCTCGGTTGGGGAGAAGGATCTCGTGAAGAGCACGCTGCTCGAGCTTGGCGTGGATCAGGTCTTCTGGGGTGTGAAGTTCAAACCTGGCAAGCCGCTCTTCTTCGGCAAGCGCGACGACGTTCGCTTCTTCGGCCTGCCTGGCAACCCGGTATCCGCGATGGTCTGCTTCGAATTGTTCGTCAGGCCGGCCCTGATGCGGATGATGGGCCGCGAGGACAGGCGTCGTCCCCACATTAGCGTGTATTTCGACGAGGACGTATCGAACAGCTTCGGGCGGATGCACGCGATGCGCGTGACCCTTGAGAGGACCGAGCGGGGCTGGAGGGCCGAGTCCGTCGGGGCTCAGGGGTCAGGGCTCGTCAGCTCGCTTACGAAAGCCGACGCGCTTGCGCTCATCGGTCCGGAGTCAGAAGGAATACGGGCTGGCGAATCGGTCGAGGCCATAGTGCTGCGCGACGAAATTTTGCTATAGCCTGGGGCCGGGGATGAGGTAAAATCTCACTTCCTATGTTCGAGTCCGACGCACAAGACAATACATTTCGTCGACGGCTGATGAAAGAGGTCGCGCCGGGGGTTCCGGTGCACTTCTCGTTCTACTCGCCTTCGGTGAAAGTACAGGTGATGTACCCGGCAGAGCACCTGCCAGGCGCCAACGGTAGATACATCGGCAACGGGGTGAGCATAGAGTTCGTCCCCGAGGATGCGGCGGCCGTCGAGCGGGTGCGGGAGTACGTCTGGCACTGGGAGGAATTCAACGAGTTCACGGCTATACGCAAGATCAACCACCTCAGGCGCGGCGTGTGCCCCGAGGGCGTCGAGGGGATGCTGGAGCGCGTCCGGGGCGTGGACCGGCGGGCCGCAGCCAAGGCAGCCGAGGCAGTGGACCCGGACGAACTCCGCCTCCTGATAGACGAAGGGGAAGTAAAGGACCTGGCGCGCCTGCCCGGCATAGGCGGCGAGAAGCGGGCCCGCGCCGTCGTGGAGTTCTACGAGAACGAGCGGAGCGGGCGCCTGTTCCTGCACGCGGCCAACCGCAACGACCGCTTCCGGGGGGCGCCGGTACAGACCGAACTGGACCTGGACGATGATCTCGAAGAACAAGTCTGGGAGCACGCATCGCGGGCGCGGCGTCTCGGCGACCCTGACCCGCTCGGCGGGAGCGAGCCGCCAGGTCACACGACGGTGCGCGACGCCAACCTCCTCCACCCTATACCGATGACGCCGTCGCTCATGGGGCGGGGAGTTTTCTATCCAGAGCAGGTCGAGATTTTTGCCGAAACTTTGAAGCGCGTGCTGGTCGATGGTGAGAGGCTCGCTGGGGTTGGTGATCTCAGGATTCAGCGGGGCAAGATCTTCCACACCACAAAGATGTCCGGCGTCGGGATGAAGACGCGGGCGCGGGTGCTGGCGAGCGGCCTCCTGGACGACGAATACACTTTCGAGAACCTGGTTGGCATCCCTGGCCTCAGGGAGGCCCAGGCCAGGACCATCGCCGAAGCGTCGAAGCAAGCCAGGGCCGCGAGGACGGAGGTTCGTGTCTCCTAGCCTGTACGGCTTCGTAAGGGACCGCGGGCCAGTGAGCCCCGAACTCATCGCCACCAATCTCCTCTCCCTCCACCTGAACGGCGACGCACACGCCCACATCGAGAAGCTCGTGGGTGGCGACCCACGCTTTGCCTGGGACGGTGATGACCTGAGAACCGTGGATGTGGCATCGCTGGCGCTGAAGGACGCTCCCTACGTGGTCTTCGATCTGGAGACTACTGGCTCCTCGGCAGGCAAGGGCGGCATCACGGAGATCGGGGCCGTCAAGGTGGTTGGTGGGCTGGTGGTTGATCGTTTCTCGACGCTTGTCAACCCGGAGCGTCCCATAGAACCGTTCGTGGTTCGCCTCACCGGCATCACCGACAGG
Source organism: Rubrobacter sp. (assembly GCA_013695335.1). GTDB lineage: Bacteria > Actinomycetota > Rubrobacteria > Rubrobacterales > Rubrobacteraceae > JACDGB01. The sequence goes on along the minus strand of JACDAR010000362.1, from coordinate 11,247 downwards.
ATGGTCGCCGAAGCCCCGCTTGCTGACGAGGTCATGGCGCGCTTCGAGGAGTTCGCCGAAGGATCAGCCCTCGTCGGGCACAACGTCTCTTTCGACTGCTCTTTCGTGACTGCGGCGCGGGAGGCCGCCGGGTTCGACCCCCTGCCAAACCCGGTCCTCGACACGCTGAAGTTCGCCAGGGCACTGGTTCCTGGCCTGCCGCGCTACAGGCTCGCCTCGCTCGCCACGCACTTCGGGATCAATCAGGCGCCGAACCACCGCGCCCTCTCGGACGCGGCGGCGACCGCCGAGGTCTTCATAAAGCTGCTCAAGCTGCTCCACTCCGCAAGAGTTCGTACAGTCGGGGAGGCTGCGGCTATCCGGGGCGGGGCGCGCGGCAAGGTCAAACCGCAGAAGCAGCATCTGGCCGAAGGCATCCCCAACACGCCCGGCGTCTACTACTTCGTGGACAAGCACGGCACGGTGCTCTACGTTGGCAAGGCGAAGGACTTGAAAGCGCGGGTGCGGACTTACTTCAACGGGGGAGATGGGCGGCGCAAGATCGGGCGCCTCGTCGCCGAAGCCGCCGAGGTGCGGGTGCGCGAGACCCAGAGCGAGCTGCACGCGCTGGTCCTGGAATCCAGGGAGATAAAGCGCCTGCTCCCACGCTACAACTCAGCCGGCCGCGACGATAAGGCCACGTGGTTTATGAAGCTGGACACCAACCAGCCATACCCTGTCCCCGAACGGGCTTCGAGCAACGAGCCTGGGGACGGCATCATGTATCTGGGGCCATACCGGAGCGCTGGTTCGCTGGATACATGCATCGAAGCCCTCGGCAGGGTCTTCCCCATCAGGCGCTGCGACGGGAACGGAGACGGCGTCTGTTTCTACGGCCAGATGGGCCGCTGCGCCCCTTGTATGGGGATGGGCGAGGACGAGTACCGCAGGGATGTCATCGGGGAGATGGTGGCGCTCCTGCGCGGCGAGGGCGGCGGGGAACATCTGGCTGCGCTCGTTACGGAGCGTCAGCGGCTCGCAGGGGAGCTGGAGTTCGAGGCTGCTGCGCGGTTGCGGGATTTGATCTCAGGTATAGAGCGCATCCGACTAACCCGCGCTGTCGTAAGCGCCGAGGGGATTCAGGCTGTCGTCGCGCCCTCGACGGAGCCAGGCTTCATAGAGGCATTCGTACTCTCCGGTGGGCGTTTGATCTCCCACCAGGGTTTCGATGCTGGCGATACGGAGTCCATGACCCGATTCGCCAGGGAGGCCCTCGACGTTTGCGAGGCTGGCAACGGGGCGTCTGACCCTGGCTCCACTTCGGATGAGATCCGGGTGGTCATGGCTTATCTGAGGCGCAGGAAGGCTGCCGTGAAGGCGATTCGGTTGCTGGAACCCGGGGATCTCGTGACAGCAGCCGCGAAGGTCGAGGTGGCCGAACCAGAGGCCGCGCAGCGCCCCGTGTGACCATCCCAACATGGTAAAATCCGGTGCGATCGTACGCTCCGCGGACGCGCAGGAAGAGGCGGTTGAAGAGTGGTTCAGGGTTTGCAGAACGCAACGCGCAAGATACTTCTGGTGGATGATGAGCCGTCCATCCAGAAGATGCTGGTGCATGCCCTGGAGCGGGAGGGATTCCAGGTACACGCCGTGGGGGATGGGGAGGCTGCGCTAGAGGCTTTCGGTTCCTTCGAGCCGCACCTGCTGATACTGGACATCATGCTCCCCAAACTGGACGGTACCGAGGTTTGCCGCCGCATCCGTTCCCAGAGCGACGTGCCTATCATCATGCTCACGGCCAAGGATGATGAGATAGACAGGGTGGTGGGGCTGGAGCTCGGGGCCGACGATTACGTTACCAAGCCATTCGCCGTCAGGGAGCTGGTGGCCCGGGTGCGTGCGATCATGCGCCGGGTGGCGGTTCCCGCAGGGCAAAAACAGGATGAGTTGAGTTATGACGGTTTGAGGATCAACATCCCGAGCCGCCGGGTGGCCGTGGAGGGGCGGGAAGTGGACCTCACGTACACGGAGTTCGAGTTGCTGGTGACCCTTGCCACCAGCCCTGGCCGGGTATTTTCCCGCAGCACGCTCCTCACGCGGGTATGGGGGGACGAGTTCCGTGACGAGCGCACGGTGGACGTACACATCAGGCACCTCCGCGAGAAGATCGAACGCGACCCCAGAAACCCGGAGTTCATCCACACCGCGCGGGGTGTCGGATATGTCTTCCGCTAGAAGAGTCCTTTACCGGAGAACTCCGGAGCAAGCGCCCCGTCCAGGCGTCCAGAATGGCCCCAGACCCTTGCCGCGCCGCAGGGGAAGGTTCCGTCCCCGCATCAGCATCAGGGTTTGGCTGACGCTGCTCTTCGTGCTGGTGACGGCTTTCGCCGCCGTGACCGCGTACGAGATAGTGCGCCCCATCCTGGAGAGCACCCTGGATCGGGCGAGCGAGGCCAGCTTCAGGCAGGTGGGTGAGCAGTTCGAGACCAGGATCGGGCGCAACCCGAACGTGAGCGTGCAGTACATAAGATCCTTCGCCTCCAGCCGCGGCCTGCAATGGGGCATAGTGCGGGTCGAGGGCAACGGCGCCACCAAGTTGCAGGGGGATCAGGATCTCGAATGGGACCCGACCGTAGTCCAGGCAGCCGTCTCCACCCAGAAGCCGAAACAAGATATCCAACCCGTCGAGACCGGCGAGCGCGCGGGCCAGTTGCAGGCGACGTACGCCTCCCCGATAAACGACGGCCAGGGGCGGCAGGGGCTTGCGGTGGTCTTCAACAGGTTCTATACGGAGAGCGACGTCGAGAACGTGCGGGCTGCCGTGAAGAACGTGGAGCGCATAGTCCTGCTCGCTGGCGCCCTGGCGCTCCTGATCTCGGGCTTCGCGGGATACGTTGTGGCGACCCTGATCTCACGCCGCGTAAGCCGACTCGGGCTGGCCGCGGAACGCCTGGCCGGCGGCAACTTCGACGAGCGCATAGACACTCGCATCGAGGACGAAGTTGGCTCTTTAGGCGCGACGTTCAACTCTATGGCCGCCTCGCTCAAGGATGCTTTCGGGCAGGTCGAGCAGGAGAAGGAGCGTGGCAGCGCCATCCTCGACGGCATGACCGACGCCGTCGTAGGTGTGGACCGGGAGCTAAACACAATCTTCTTGAACCCCCGCGCCAGAGAGCTGCTCGAGTCCGCGCCGCACGAGTTCCACACCCGGCTCCACGAGGTCCTTGCCAAGTCGCGCTACGCGGGCCTCGTCACAGAGCCCGAGGCCGAGGCGGGGAACCGCATCATCGAGATCCGGGCGGCCCCACTCGAGGACGGCGCCCTCGCCATACTGAGGGACGTTACCGAAGAGCGCGACGTGCAGCGGGCGAAGGCCGAGTTCATCGCCAACGCCTCCCATGAGCTGAAGACCCCGCTCTTCGCGCTCTCTGGCTGGCTCGAGCTGCTGGAAGACGAGGAAGACCCGCAGGCCCGGGCGGACTTCCTGAACGACATGCGCGCCCAGACCAAGCGCCTGGAAGGGCTGGCACAGACCCTGCTGGACCTCTCTCGCCTGGACGCGAACGCCGTCACTTTCCGTCTGGAGGAGGTGGACCTCGAATACCTGCTCTATGACCTGCGGCGGGACTTCGGATACACGGGCCGCCCGCTGAACATCAGGGCAGATGAGGACGTGCCGCCCGTTGAGACCGACCCGACCCAACTGCACAGGCTCCTCGCCATCCTGCTCGACAACGCCCTCAAATACTCCGAGCAAAACGCGCCCGTGGATCTGGGGCTCTCCCGCGAGAACGGGAACGCTATCATCAGCGTCACCGACAGGGGATGCGGCATCCCGGTATCCGAGCAGGCGCACATCTTCGACCGTTTCTACCGCGCCCAAGGATCGTCCCGCGCCGACGGCACGGGCCTCGGTCTTGCGCTGGCCGATGAGATCTCACACCATCTCGGGGGTGAAATCCAGGTCCAAAGCCAACCCAACCTCGGCAGTACCTTCTCCGTGTCGCTGCCCCTCTCGAACGAAGACGCCAACGGCAAAAACTGAATAATTTCGACCTCAACCTCAAGTTGAGCTTACGCTTTGGTCATCCAGCCTGTAGAATGTGTGCGGGGCAGCGTAAAGTCCGCAGATTCTCCCCCCTCCCTGCGGACTCCAAGCTGCCCTTTTTCGCTGCTCGCTGTTTCTTTTCGTGTTGTTCGACGCGGTTTTGCTCAGAACGGCGGAAGCGGGAGCCCAAGGAAGATGAGAAGGGGCAGTATGGGCAGCAGCACGTAGCTGAGGGGGGAGGCCGCCCCTGGCAGATAGGTGAGAAGGACGAGGCCGAGCAGGATAAAAGGTCCGTACTGGTTCATGAAATCAACGAAGCCATCCAGGACCCGTGGGAGGAAAGGGAAGATCACCTTCGAGCCATCGAGAGGGGGGATGGGGATCAGGTTGAACACGAACAGCAGCGCGTTCACGAACGCCACCCCGACCACCACAAGTTGCAGGTAACCTGCCTGAAACTGCGGCAAGAGGTAGAGGGCCGCGCAGATGAACACAACGAGTAGGTTCGAGAGCGGGCCAGCAAAAGCCACGGCGACAGCCCCGAACTTGCCCCACTTGAGGTTGGATGGCATCACGGGCGTTGGCTTGCCCCACCCGAAGCCGACCATGAACAGCATCACGGTCCCAAGCACGTCGAGGTGCGAGACGGGGTTGAGCGTCACGCGGCCCGCACGATATGCGGTATCGTCGCCCAGCATATAGGCCGACCAGGCGTGGGCGGCCTCGTGGATGGTGATCCCCGCGACGAAACCAAGGCACACGGCCACGGCAAGCGCGGGAAGCTGTTCGAAGAGGCTCAGCATGGCCGCAAGTATGACATACGGCCAGCGCGGGAGACGGACGACTCTGAAAAGCCGCCGGGTTGGTGGCTAGCGGAACGCGGAGACCGTGACGTGGTTGCCCGCGTCGTCCGTGTAGGCTGAGAGTTGCGTGTCGAGGACCGCCGCCGAGTCGGCGACAGTGCCTAGTTCGGTCATCCCGGCAGTCACTGGCGTGGCGACGCCGGTGTCGGGGCTGATGTCTCGAACCAGGGAGACCGAGACGCGGGCGTTGGGATTGTCCTTGGGTTTTATCTCGACTACGTTCGCGCCCTCCACCATGGGGTCAGGGCGGATAGAGGTGATCACACCAGATACAGGCGAGTACACGGCGCTGCCCGCCTCAGCCCCAACGTCCATGGCGCCGGTCATGGGGCCAGATCGTTCGGCCCTATCCATCACGTTGTACTGGATGTTCTCTTCGGTCTCCGCGCCCAGCGCAAACAGCCCCACAAGCGGGTTCGCGGAGAGGTTCTTGCCCCGTGGCGACAACTCGATGAGGGTGTCGCCCTCGGGATGGTAGGCGATAGCCGTCAGGCTCGCTGGCCTGATGGGGGTGGAAATCTGGATACCGTCCGCTTCCGCCAGCACGGCGTCGGGGTTGGCGGCGTTCGGGTCTATGGGGACTTCGTTCTCCGCAGCGCCAGACGAACTCTGCGCGATCATCGCAAGGACTAGGGCCAGCACGCCGAGCAGCAGGGCGAATATCGCTATAGCCCGCCGCCGCCGGAAGAGGCTCGTCCGCTCCTCTTCCCTTACCTTGCGGGCGTTCAGCCGCTCGGACGGGTCGCGGGGAATCTTGGCGTCCTGCCTGGACGTGGCGAGACTACGGCGCCGACGCCACGGTACTGCTTCGATTTTGCGTCTATGCCCAACATGTTGGGCACGTCTCAGGTCTCCCCCTTGCATACTGGGGTGCGATTATACAGAGGAGGATGGTGGCTGTAAACTAGATTCGTCAGGATGGCGCGGCGGTTTCCGAAAGGCGATTGGGTCGTCTCCACAACGTCCTGGCTGGTATATTTGGGTGGCAGTAGCGTCCCCCGCAACGGGAGGCCCGAGTGTCCGCAAGGAAGCTGGTAGTCTCGACATATTTGCAGTACGTCCTGCTCGCCGTCGGCGCCCTCCTGCTCGTAACTTTCGTACCCCAGATCAGCGGCGTGCTCGTCACCTTCCTCATGGCAGCGATCCTGGCCTACGCGCTCAACCCCCTCGTGAGGAGGCTCGAAAGGTGGCGCATCCCAAGGGTCGTTGCGGTACTCGGGGTGTTCGCTGTGCTGGTGGTGGCGGTCACCGCCGCCTTGCTGGTATTGATCATCCCAGCCGTTGACCAGGTGCGGATGATAGCCAACCGGCCAGAGGCCATCATCAACGCGGGTACGCAACTAGTGGAGCGGGCCAGGAAGGTTCCCTATCTCGGAGAGCAGATACCCGCCCAACTGGACCAGGAAGCCCAGGACGCCATGTTGCAGTTCGTCCAGGACAACGTACCCCCCGCAGGGACCATACTCAAGACCGCCCTGGGGTTCATCGGTGGGGTTTTCGGCATCTTCGGAACGATTCTGAACCTCTTTCTCATGCTCATAGTCTCCATATATCTGCTGCTGGATCGGGAGAGGATTTTGCGGGCGGTGCTCGGCACGATACCGGGTACGGTGCGGGATCAGATATTGGAACTCTTCGCGGCAGTAGAAGGAACGCTGGTCAAGTACCTGCGGGCGCAGCTCTTTCTGTGCGTGGTCATGGGTATGATCGGCTGGGCGATAGCTTTCTTCTTCGGGGGACGCTACGCGGACAATTACGCGCTCCTAATCGGGGTGTGGGTCAGCGTGACGGAGCTGATCCCGGTCCTCGGAGCTTTCCTTGGCGCTATACCAGCGGTGATCCTGGCCCTGGTGGATAGTCCCGTGCAGGCCCTGATCGTCGCCGGTCTCTTCCTGGCGGCCCAGCAACTCGAAGGGAATATTCTGGTGCCCCGGATCATGGGCGGCTCCGTGGGCGTGCACCCGCTGTGGGTCATGTTCGCCATGCTCTCGGCGACGGCCCTCTACGGGCTGGTGGGCGCTCTGTTCGCCGTCCCAGTTGTCGCCATAATCTCGGCCTCCGTGCGCTACCTGGGCGGCACGCTGGTCTTCGAGCGCTGGAGGGATGCCCCGGTCTTCTCCATGCCAGAGACCACTGACACCGACAGCCAGGACGAGGCAGTAACCTCGGATGAGCCAGAGGGTGCTGGCGTGGGCGCGGAGCCGGAGAAGGAATAGGGATTGGGCCTGCCACACCGCGAACCCAGGCGCTCGTCTTCCTATGAGGAGTCCTTCAGGCAACTCCTCCAACCGCTGGCGCGGCGGCTCACAGCGATGCGCGTCCGGCCCGATACGCTGACCCACGTGGGATGGACCTTGGCTGTGGTTTCGGCCGTGATCTTCGGTCTGGGGAGGGTGCAGATCGCAGGCGCCGTGATGCTTTTGGCCGGGCTCTTCGATGCGCTTGACGGGGCAGTGGCCCGCGAATCCAACCGCATGAGCGACTTCGGCGCGTTCCTGGATTCGACCATGGACCGGCTCTCAGAATCGGCGATCTTCGTCGGCATCCTGTTCTTCTACGCCTCGACGGGACATCCTTATGGAGCACTGATCTCAGGCATCGCTATGACGTTCTCGCTGTTGACTTCATACTCTCGCGCCCGCGCCGAAGGGCTCGGCCTCCGTTGCGAAGTTGGGCTCCTCGAACGCGCGGGGCGCGTCCTGATCCTCTCACTGTGCGCGATCGCGGGTTTCCTGACGGTCGGCGTCTCGCTGGTCGCCGCCGGCGCCCTCGTTACCACAGCCCAGCGCATCATCCACGTCCATCGTGCCACCCGGAAATAGCGGGCCGGACAACGGTCGCAAAGGCCGCAGGAGTGCAGCCACCGAACATCGGGCCAAGACCGCCAACGAGGCGGCCCGCATCGCCAGAAAGCTGAAGAAAGACGGTCACGCGCCTCCGTTCGGGGATGCCACCTCGGGCGTGATGCTGGTCGTGGAATCGCCAGTCGGGCCACGCGTCGTGGACGCCCTGCGAAGAAGCCTGGATTCCGTGGGGCTCGACGCCTACGCCGTACCTTCATCGACAGGCCTGCTTCGGGAGATGCTGCTCGTCGCTGAGCCTTCCATCCTCGTCGCGGTCGGCCCCGATGCCACGCGCGAGATAGATTCCATTCAATACCCACTCGCCAGGCGTCAGTTCTCGGATGCCACGGTGGGCGCCCTGTTCACCTGGACGGCTGGCACGGCGGGCCTGAGCCTACCCCCGCTCGCCCCTGCCCTCGACAATGAGGCTGCGAAGAAGCGATTCTGGAGGGCTTTCCTCGCGCTCCGGGAACCGGCGATGGCTGGCGGCGCGTGAGATCCCGCGCCGCCACATTCCTAACCGCCTCGGGGGTCGTGGCCCTGGCCTTCGCGACGCTTCTCCTCCCGGCGCTTGGTGGGGGAGGCTTCTCGTTGTGGGCGCAGATCTCAGCCTACGTGCTTACCCTCGCTTGCGTTGGCCTCTTTTTCCATGGGCTACTTTCCCTGTGGGAAGACCTCCCGACGCCTGCCATGCTTGCCCTCGGCGCCGTGGCCGCCGTACTCGGCGTACTATCGGCTATTCTCAGCAGCCCCGAAGTCCTGGTCGAAGATGCCGGAGCCCTGACTCTTCTGGCACTACTTTTCGCCAACGTCTTCAGGCTCGTTGCCGCCGCCTCGCTCGCCTTCGCCCTGGCCCGGTACGTCACATCCCCTGGCGTCGCGCTTCTGATCGCAGGCGTAGCCACGATCTCTGACGTTTTCTCAGTGTTCGCGGGTCCAACCCGCGCCCTCGTCCGAGAGGGCTCCCCGGCGCTGGACTTCCTCCTCCTCATCTTCCCTGCGTTCGGCCAGCCTGCGGGATTCGCCCTCGGTATCAGCGACTTCATATTTCTCGCCCTGTTCGCGGCTACCGCCAGCCTTCTCGGCCTCCGCTATCCCCTCACCCTGGCCGCCGGACTCGCCGCCACCCTCCTCGCCATGGTCTGCGGCCTGATCCTCAGGCAACCCCTCCCCGCCCTCCCTTTCATCGCCCTCTCTTTCGTGGCCGTCAACTTTCGTCAGCTTCTGGCCTCGCTTCGTAAAGCCCGATAGACCTTGGAATTGATAGCAACCTTCACATCGAAGGTTTGCATGGAATATGTTGGGTGCCACTCATGAAGAGACCGCCATATATTGCGTTTGACGCCCGTTTCCGATGCAAACTTTCAGGTTAAATGACAGGGATACCTTTCGCGGCCATTGCAAATATTAAGTTTTATTAAAATTTGGTTTCGCCTGGGAAACGGAGTTTCCTTTTATTTACGCCACTTTCGTATGAAGAGGGGCATATTCAGTGGATTTAAGGGTATTGCGCGAACGTTTAAGCGTCACTAGAGTTCCGCGCTTAGGAGGGGGGATTCTAACAGAGATTCCCTTTAAAAAGTCACATAGGCGACGGCAAGGAGAGCGTGCGTATGCCTCGAAGGGTGCATCTCACTGTGTTGTTAAGTGTTGTTTCCATGCTCATCCTTGTCACTGGCATATCGGCTAGTGCGGATTCAAGGCAGGAGATCCAATCCACCAGGGCTGACATCGTGGAGGCCCAGGATCGGCTGATGGAGATCCGGGTGAAGGAGAGTACCGCCGCCGCTGCATTCAGCCATTCCATCTCCGAGATGAACCGGCTAAACGTGGAGATTAACGACGCTTCCGACGACCTCGACGCAGCCCAGCAGAACCTCGACGTGGCGCAGAAGGATCTGGAGGATCGGGCTTCCCAGGTGTACAAGAGCGGCAACGTGGCTTTCATAGACGTGCTGGTCGGCACCGACGATTTCGCAGAGTTCGCGGATCGTCTCAACGTCTGGGTGAAGCTTCTTGCCGACGAACGGGAACAGGTGGACCGCGTGATGCAGGCCCGCGACGAGCTCGCGGATCGCAAGCAGGAGTTCGAAGACCGGCGTGCGAAGCGGGTCGAGGCCGTCGAGAAGGCGCTGGCCGAGAAGAAGAGCGCGGTCCAGGCCGAACAAGAGGCCCAGACTTACCTCGAATCACTGAACGAAGAACTGCGGAAGGCTATACAGGCAAAGCAGCAGGCCGCTGGCGAGCGGTCAGTGGTGCAGCCGACCGTGGAGGTCGCGCAGGTCCGCCAGCCCGTGGTTCCGAAACAGCACCTCAAGAACGAGCGGGCAGCCGCCGAGCAGGCTGCCGCCGCCCAGGCCGCTGCTGAAGCGGCGCAGCGTCGGGCCGAACTCGTGGCCCAGCGAGCCCAGGGACGCGAAGATCGCAAGCAGGCGAAGGAAGCTGCCGAGCAAGCAGCCCTGGAACGCGCAGCGGCCCAGCAGGCCCTCGCGGAGCAGCGAGCCGCCGAACGGGCAGCCGCCCAGCGCGCCGCAGCCAGGGATGCAGCCAGGGCGGCGGCAGCGCAGCGCCGGGCTGAGATCTCCGCCGCCAGAGAGGCCAAGCAGGCCGAACGTCAGGCGGATCTGGAGGCAGCGCGCGCCGCAGCCAAACAGGCAAAGCGCGCCGCAGAGCGTGCCGCAGCCAGGGAGGAGGCTCAGGCGGAAGTGGAAGCGGAACGTCAGGCGAAGACCGACGCGGCCCGGGATGCGGCCAGGGCGGCAGCAGAGGCGCAGCGCCAGGCCGAGCGTGAGGCAGAGTTGCGGGCGGAACGCCAGGCCGAGTTGCAGGCAGAGCGTCAGGCAGAATTGCAGGCGGCCCGTGAAGCCGAGAAGTCCGCCGAAGAAGCCGCGTCGGCATCCGCATCGGCTTCGGAATCCGCTTCGTCCTCGGCATCAGCGTCCGCATCTTCGTCGGCTTCATCCGAGCCAGCTTCCGAAGCACCTTCTAAGTCAGATCCGGATTCGGCATCGTCGTCGCCCTCGGCATCCGCTTCGGCATCCGCTTCGGCATCGGCATCAGCTTCGGCATCGGCTTCAGCTTCGGAATCTGCTTCGTCCTCGGCATCGGCGTCTGCATCTTCGTCGGCTTCGACATCGCCAGCCGCCCGGAGTGGCGGTGGTGGGGGTTCCGGATCTGGTGTCTCAGTAATAGCGGCTGGACGGGAGCACATGGGCACGCCGTACGTACTTTCTCCCCCTGGACCGTGCGCGGCCTTCGAGGCCGAGGATTGCTCGTGTTTCACGATGCTTGCCTACTCTGAGGTTGGAATCTCCCTGCCAGACGATCCCGGCGCGCAGTGGGGTTACGGAACCCCGGTATCTGGGGCGCCGCAAGCCGGAGACCTCGTCTTCTGGAGCGAGGACGGTAGCGGGTACGTCACCCATGTCGGGCTCGCGATGGGCGACGGCACCACCCTCCACGCCTCAACCTATACGGGCAGTGTGACGATCACCCCGATCAACGCCATCCCCGG
>JACDAR010000359.1 GCA_013695335.1 Rubrobacter sp. | reverse complement strand
GCTTTGGCGAGGCCGAAGGAGGGCATGTTCGAGTAGATCGCCTCGTAGTTCGCCCGCTCCACTATGTACGTCTCGTGGAAGATGCCGACGGAACCATCTTTGCCGACGCTGCGGTTGAAACGCTGCCAGGCTGGCATGTGTGGATCATCGAGATTCCTGGCAAACTTTTCGAGATCTTCGAAGGAGCGCCAGTATTGCACGATGGCTGGACCGCTCCAGTACAGGAAGAACTCAGCCCCGAGAAAGCCCTTCTCGGGATGCTGGTAGAGTTCCTTCAGCATTGGGCCCATCGCGCGCACCGTCGGGAGCCATTTCCTGACGGCGAAGATGTTGTTGATCCTCATCCCTATTATGAAGACGACGAAAGGCTCATCCATCTTCGCCGTGAAGCGGCCTTTTTCTACCTTTGCCAACTCAATCGTCTCCCTGTTCAGAATCATTGGCCGGTCTTATCTCCAGCGTGAGCTTCCCGATCTCGTCTTCACCGAAGAAGATCCTGAAGAAGTGGCGGGCCGCCGTAAGCTGTTTCCCGTACTTATTCCAGTACGCCTGACGCGCGGCCTCAGGAGCTTCGCCGTAGCTTAGTTGCCTTGCCAGACCTTCGATGCTCTCGCCACGAGGTCTGCCGCGAGCGTCGCCCGGAGAGAACACCACGCGAGGGTTATTGCGGATGCGTTTCATCTTGCCAGAGTCCGTGGGCGTTGTCGCGTAGAGGCGACCGTCCCAGATCTCGAACCACAGCGGCGTGGAGACCTCCTCGCCCGAGCGCCTGAAGGTGGTCAGCCTGATGAACTGATGACCCTCCAGAGCGTCGAACGGATGCGGCTCGCGCTGTTTATCTATCACCAGCTCTCTGACGCGCAGCCGGTTAACTTCGAGGTCTCCGATGGAGAGGCTCCCGATCCTGCCTCGCTTTATGGCGAGGCGCCGTATCGCCAGCGCCCCGATGGCTACGGCCCCGCCAGCGACCGCGCCGGCCGCCAGCGCGCCGAGCGCCAGTGAACCCAGCGCCTCAGCGCCGTTAGCACGCGCACCTGCTGCGTTCGTCTTGTGGAGATGTCCGGTGGTTCGCCTGCTCATCGAGTTTCTCCTTCCAGCACGGGCTCTGGCGGTGTCCGCCACATCCTTCTGGCTACCAGCACCACTATGGATGCTACCGCCCCGGCCGCGAGGAAGAGCGCAAGCAGCGCGCCCAGCGTCTGGGCGTCGGGGGAGATCAGGGGCTGCTCACGTAGCGCCTGCCAGGTTAGGATCAGGACGAGCCCGAGATACGCCAGCCCCGCCGTCCACACGAGCGCGACCCTGTGCCTCGTGCGCAGCCAGGCCGGGCCGAAGAAAGCGAGGAGGACGCCAGCCAAGGGTATCGCCTGCAACCCGTGCAGACCGACGAAGTGCGGCACGCGCAGGTCGCCGCCGGTAGTGCTCCAGCCGGTTATTGGCAATCCGGGACCGCCATCTTCCACGCCGACGCTGTGGGCACCCTGTATTGGGGCGGAGATCCCGGCCCTGTCCGCGGCTCGTCCTTGCGCCGGGGTCTCCGAGGTCATCAGGAAGGCGACGCCCATACCTACCAGCGAGATAACCAGACCGAGCCTCAAGGCCCAGGCGAAAGCTGGGTCTGGTATCCGCTGGAACAAGAGCAACCCCGCCGCGAGCAGGTTCATCGTCCAGACAAGCACTATCGAGACGGCCATCGTTGCCCAGACTGCGGTGTGAAGCGGCGTGCTAACGTTGAAGTGGCTGCTCGTGCCGAAGGCGGCGGCGCCCGCGATCAGCACCATCTCAACGAAGAGCGCGACCGCCGTCACCCAGGAGATGAACCCAACGAGACGTGGACGGCCACGCACGAAGGTCAGCATCCACAGCAGGGTGAAGCAGTAGATGGAGATGGAGATGGCGAACTTCATAGGCTTGAGCCATGCCGGCGCGCCGGTTATGACGCGCGGATCTAACAGTAATCCGGCCAGGGATACGGCGAGCACCAGCAGCATCGCCGCCCCGGCGAAGGTGAGTGGTCGGCTCGAAGTCCAGGTGCGGCCAAGTAATTCTCGTGGTTCCGGCGCCTTGATGGTTTGGGCGGTCATCGGGAGCCCGCCCCCAACTCCGGACGGGGGCCGTTATCGGATTCCGTCAGGTCATCTCCAGTATCGCTATTCCACAGGGCGTAGAAGATCCCACCCCCGTGCACCCTCACGTCGAGGTGGCCGCCCTCCGCAAGCTCTTTCAGCCTGCGGTCAGCCTCCGTAACCGAGAGCGAGGTCTCCGAGGCAACGCCCACAGCCGTCAACTCACCGTTCCGCTGTAGTGCCATCAGCAACTCCCGTTCACCGTCCTGCACGGTGGCGCGGGCTGGCTTCGATGCCGGGATCTGGGACATGCCCGCTATTCCACGTACCAGCAGCCCGAAGGCAGGGAAGATCATCCACCCGAATACGAAGATCAGCCAGAACATCTGAGGTACGAAAGCCGCGACGAAGATCGCACCCAACGCCACAGGCACCAGCACCGATGAAGCCGCAGCAACCTGCGACCGAGGGCTCATCCGCTCCGCATCAAGCCCGAAGAAGTGATCCCGACTATGATGTTTGTGCCCGTGATGACCATACCCGCCGTGATGCCCCCAACGTCCGTGCCCGAATCCCGCACCGCGCATCATGTACCTACCGCGCACTTTCGGCCTCCTTTCGTCCGGTTCTGTTCGTGATTACGAAACTACGTTCTCCCACGTTTCTCTCCATCCGCATGGCCCTCAATCTCTCTACCCCAAGATATGTCAGTATTTACATATAAATCTTAGGCGAGATCGGTTAATATGTCAAGAGTGACATAGATAAATTTCTGGAGGTTATGTGAGGACTTTGGGGTATGCGGTATTGAGTCTGTTGTCGAGGGAGGATCTCTCGGGGTACGACCTGAAGCGGTGGATGGAGCGTCCGCTCGGGTATTTCTGGAGTGCGAAGCACAGTCAGATCTACCCCGAACTCGCGCGTCTGGAGGATGAAGGGTTCGTCACGCATCGGGTGGTGGAGCAGCAGGGAAAGCCGGACAAGAAAGTATTCGCCATCACCGCCGAGGGCCGGGAAGCGTTGAAGGCGTGGGTGACGGAACCTCCGGTGGGGCGGGCTCCCAGGGACGAGCTCATCCTCAAGGCTTACTCCATGTGGCTGGCGGAGCCCGGGGCCGCGGCCGTGCTCTTCGAGGAGCAGGGCCGCCTGCACGAGGAGCAACTCCGGCATTACAAAGCTACCGAAGCCTGGATGGAGGAGAACTGGGGCGGGAGCCCGGAGAAGATGGACTTCGATGACTTCGCCAGCTACGCCGCACTGCGCCGGGGCATCGGCTACGAGCGCGACTACGCTGAATGGTGCCGCTGGGTCGCCGCCGGGCTGAAGGAGCGGCTGAGCGGTTAGAATGCCTTCCGGCTTCGAAGGAGGGGATTTGGAGATACGAAAATTTCGTGAAGAAGACAGGGACGAGCTGGCGAAGCTCCTGGTAAGCGCGTTCGGGGCGGACGCCGCCTGGGCTGGGAGCTACTTCGACCCGGAGCAGAACAAGCGCCTCGACCCTGACGGCGTGTTCGTGATCGAGGAGGACGGTGAACCCAGGGCCACGGCCACAGTCTTGCCGCTTGAAGTATTTGTGGACGGCGAGTCGCGTCAGATGGGCGGCGTAGCGGCAGTCACTGCCCATCCGGCGTACCGTCGCCGGGGCCATGCTGGGGCGTTAATGCGTGAGATCCTCGGCTATCTACGCGAACGGGGCGTGCATCTCTCCATGCTCTGGCCATTCGCCCACGCCTTCTACCGGGTCTACGGGTACGAGCTGGCGGGCGATGACATCTCGTACACCCTCAAACCGGCGGACCTCCCGACGAGCACGGAGCAGAAATACACGCGGGCTTTCAGGGACGGGGATCTGCCCGCGATGATGGCGCTCCACGAGTCGCAGGCTGCGCTACACCAGTGTTGCGTGCGCCGGAGCGAAGGGTATTGGCGCGTCGAAGGGTTCTGGCGCGGCGATTATGGGGGACGGAACGCCGTCGTGTACGAGCGGGACGGTGGGATCGAAGGCTATCTTCTCTACCGGATGTCTGGGTGGAAGGACGGACCGGACTCGGGACGCGAGTTGCAGGCCGAGGAACTAGTGGCTGGTGCCCCGCGGGCGCGGGCAGGACTGATGTCCTTTCTGGGGGCACTGGACCCGCTCGTATTCGAGATCAAACACTACACCCCGACGGGAGAACCATTCCACCCGTTTCTGGCGAGCTCCCACGTCAAGATGGAGATCGAGACCGAGTTCATGCTCCGCCTCGTTGACGTGGAGGGCGCGCTCCGCCACCTGCGCCGCGAGATAGACGCGCCGCTCGTCCTCGAAGTGTCTGACGATGTGATCCCCGAGAACTCCGGCGAGTATACGGTTGGTGATGGAAGCGTGGGGCGGGGCGCGCAGTCCGGGCACCGCGCCGCGCTCGACGTGCGCCAGCTCGCCCAGCTATACGCTGGTTATCTGCCAGCCAGTTTGCTCGCGGAGCGCGGGCTCATCGAAACCAGTTCAGCCGAGGCGCTGGAGTTGCTCGGGGCGATGTTCCCTGTCGGAGACCCGTGGGTTTATGGGCCGGATCACTTCTGAGAACCACAGGCGACTCGGCGTGACGTAGAGAGGGGATGAGATTCTGACGCAGGTCTGGTGGGTTGCGCTGATCCCGCTCGGTTTTCTGGTGATCGGCTTGGTCTTCGTGTTTGTGGGCGTGCGTGGCTGGCGTTCGAAAGGAACATGCGCAAAGACGGAGGGCCGGGCAATCGAGACCCGGCCCTCCGTCGGATGTCTTGCGCTGCGGTGCCTACGCGGTGGCCGCTCTGGACCGTGGGCTTTTCGGCTTGCCGGAGATCTCGCCGGTCTCGTCCTCCAGCATGGTTCTCAGGTGCAGGCCCACCCAGCTACGGTAGGGACGCCACCCTTCGGAGATCTCGAAAAGATCCTCCGCTGTGGGCGACTCCTTCAGTCCGTAGGCCATCGCCACCGCCCTACCGAGCCGGGGCTCGTGGGTCGGTAGCCGGTCGGGCACACCCACGCCGCGCAGAAGGACCAACTCCGCGGAGAAGTCGCCGATGCCGGGCAGCTCCTTGAGCTTGACGAGTGCCTCCTCCGTGGGCAGCGACCGCAGGTAAGGCGCTTCGAGGTAGCCCTCCAGAGCCGCGCGAGCCAACGCGCGCAAATACTCGGCTTTGCGTCCCGAGAGGCCAGGGAATCCGTCCAGGCCGACCAACGTCGAGGGGCCGGGAAAGGCGCGCTCCTCCTTTCCACGCACCTCCACGGGGCTGCCGAGCTCTTCGGCCATCCGAGCCTTTACCCTGGCGGCTTGCACGATACGGACCCGGTTACCAATGATCGCCCAGGCGGCGGCTTCATACGGGGAGTAGAAGCACACGGGCCGCAGACCCGGATAGCGATCTTGCAGCCTGCCTACGATGGGATCGCGCCGCCCAATCTCCGGAAATCCGCTCCCGTCCACATCGAGTGAGAGGACACGCTCAACCTGATCTCTCACCACCTTGGGCGTGGCCTCACCATAGGTCTCCACCACGACCTTCTCGCCCTCGGAGTAAACATATGCCCCCGCTACCCGCTCACCACGATCCAGGCCGTCCGCGGCAAAAGCGAAGCGCAAATGTTCCGGCCCGCTCCCCTCGTAGTGCGCGGGGGCGAAGCCTTCCAGGAACCTCGCGCTCGCCGAGATCGAGTACGGTCCCACGGGAGTGAGTTCAAACCTGCCTGTACGTCCCACCGTCTCAACCACCATCGTGTACCGTCACCACATAGCCATCCGGGTCGATCAGGGAGAAGGTCCCGCCGAATGGACCGTCGAACGGCTCCTGGGCGATCTCAACCCCGAATTCACGCAGTGAGCCGTAGAGTTCTTGGGCATCGTCGCAGCGCAGCCACAGCGCCACGCCCCAACCCAGTCTCTCCACCGCATCGAGGTCCACATTCGGTTCCCGCACCGCAAGTGGGATCGGCTCACTCCGAAACACCACCGCGCCCGGCGGACCCTCGGATGCCCGCTCCAACCCCAGCTTCTCCTCGTAGAAACGTCCCGAGACTTCGAGGTCTCGCACCTGGAGCGCCACGAAGTCCGGTCCCGTTACCCTGACCATCTACTCCTCCTTTGCGCTACACTATCAGTATACTGACAATATATCAGGACACTGATAATATTCAAGAGGTTTTCTATGCGATCTTCATCAAAACCTGCACAGGGTTCGAGACGGCTGGGGAGCAGGGTCGGCTACGAGTTGAAAAGGGTCCAGCACGATCTGAGGCTCTACATGGACGAAGCGCTGAGGAAGCTTGACGTAACCACACCACAGTATGCTGCCCTGAGCGTACTTGCCGAAGAGCCGGGGCTGTCGAATGCCGCCCTCGCCAGACGATCGTTCGTTACGGCCCAGACGATGAACCAGATCATGGTCAGGTTAGAGGCCGCCGGGCTCGTCGAACGTCGGGCGCATCCCGAGCACGGCCGAGTGCTCCAAGCATACCTTACCGGAAAGGGAGAGGAGCTCCGCCGGGAGTGTGCGAAGCGGGTAGACGCTATCGAAGAGCGGATGGTTTCCGGGCTTTCGGAGGACGAGAGGCAGGAACTACTCGGGTTGCTTCGAGGGTGTTCCGCGGCCCTCAGGCAAGAAGACGGCAGCGGTTAGCCCTTACGATCGCCACACTGCTAACCGGGGTGAGGTGGTCTGCGGTCACATTCTCACACACCCTCTCAGCATCCAGCGGCACCGCCCCGGCAGTGGTGATGAGCCTCGTTCCAGACGCGGCGACGACGTGTGAATAACCTGGAGGCTGGCCCAGGTCTCCGGCGTTGATGCGTTCGATTGACACGTTACTTCCCCGTTCGAGTTGGCCGGAGACTACACGCACGGTTCTGGTGCTTCAATCGTGCGGACGGCATATAGAATAGGTTCCGAAGCTATTCGAGGAGGCACATTGAAGACCACGGGCACGGTCGGATACGCGGCGATGTTCGAGCAGTTCCATCCCAACGATCTCCTGAAGTGGAGCAAGCAGGCAGAGGACAGCGGGTTCACCTCCGTGATGGCCTCGGACCACTTCCATCCGTGGACCCCGGATCAGGGGGAGAGCGCATTCGTGTGGAGCTGGATGGGCGCCCTCGGGGCCACAACCAACCTCCGGTTCGGAACCGGCGTCACGCCGCCGGGATTCCGCTACCACCCTGCGATCATCGCGCAGGCCGCCGCCACCCTGGAAGCCATGTACCCGGGACGCTTCTGGCTCGGGCTAGGGGCAGGTGAGGCCCTGAACGAGCATGTGGTCGGGAAGTACTGGCCCGAGGCCCCGACGCGGCTCCGCATCCTCATGGAATCCATCGAGGTTATAAAGAGGCTCTTCACCGGCAAGAAGGTGAAGTACGCCGGGGAGCACATCACGCTGGAGAGCGCGCAGCTATTCACCATGCCAGACGCGCCGCCCCCCATCTACGTCGCGACCGCCGGTCCCATCCAGAGCAAGAGGACTGGCAAGCAGTGCGACGGCATCATCACGGTTGGGGCTGCGGACGACAAGATAGAGATGCTCATGCAGAAGTTCGAGGAGGGGGCGCGCGAAGCGGACAAGAACCCGGACGAGATGCCGCGCATGATCCAACTTCACGTCAGCTACGCCCCATCCCAGGAAGAGGCCGAACAGCAGGCCGTGAAAGAATGGCCGAACGGCGGGATGCCCTTCCCGAAGGCCGACATCCGAAACCCCGAGGACTTCGCGGCGATGGCGAACCAGGTAACCGTCGAGAACTTCAAGAACCGCGTCCTCATGTCAGCCGACCCGGACGAGCACCTAAAGCACATCCAGCACTACGTGGACCTCGGCTTTGACGAGGTATACGTCCACAACGTCGGCAAGAACCAGGAAGAGTTCATCCAGGCTTACGGAGAGCGCGTTATCCCCAAGCTCCGCTGGCCGGAGGGGTAGCTAACCGGGCAGGATCGGCGTTTGATTCCGCTGGTCCTCCAGGCGTTCCGGTTCGAGGCCGGGCAGGCCGTCGATACTCTGGGTGTTTTTGAGGGCGCGGTATTCGGCCATCTTCTCCGGGCCTTTACGCCCGGCTGAGATCAGGAGTTTGTCGCGCGGGCCGACGAAATCCATGCGCGGGACGCCGAAGCCGCACGAATCAGCGATCCGGTCCACCGATACGTCGATGATTGCGCGTTCGCCCGGCAGGTCGGGGAAATGGGGACGCAGCCCGTCGAATCCTTCGTCGCCGGGTTCGATTACCTCGCCCGTTCCGTAGAGGCGCAGGATATTTGGCAGGCCTTCGAAGGCGCAGAACATCAGCGTGATCCTGCCGACAGCCCGCAGGTGGGCTATGGTCTCTACGCCGCTGCCCGTAAGGTCGAGCCACGCAACCCGCCTCGGCCCGAGTACCCTGAACGTGTCGAGCCCGCGCGGCGAGACGTTGACGTGCGCGTCCGGGGCGGCGGTGGCGACGAAGAACATCTGCTGTTCCCCGATCCAGCGTATCTGCTCCTCGTTGATCTCCTCGTAGACCTTGCCCATCGCCTCGGTCCTCCTTGTGTCGCTATTTCGTATCCTGCTGCTCCCGTAATGATTGTACGCCCGGCCTATGGAATGATGCGCCTTGCTCTGTCAGTATTTGTGACGATTCTCGAACCGTATATGTGACGTTCCGGTGGATCGGAAGCGAAGGGGGGAGTTGTTTTGGAAGCTGAATCCGGAGGAACCCTGAGGGGCGGGGCGCTCTCGACCCTGGAGGCGATGATAGTCTCGATGGGCTTCATGGCCCCATCGGTGGCTATGTTCTTCAATACGCCGTTCATCGCTGGCTTCGCGGGCGCGGCGATGCCGCTTGCGATGCTCTTCTCGTTCGCTGCAGTGTTTCTTGTAGCGCTTGGATTCTCGCAGCTCGCGGCGAGGACGACCTCGGCTGGCAGCGTCTACGCCTTCGTCGCCAAAGCCATCAACCCGAGGACCGGGTTCATGGGGATGTGGTTCTTCCTCATCGGGTACGCCGTCTTCGAGGCGGCGACGTACTCCATCTTCGCCTCCTTTGCGAGCGAGGAGATGGACCGGGTCTTCGGCATCAGCGTGCCGTGGGTGATCCCCTTCTTCGTCATCGCCGGGCTAGTCTACGGGCTCTCCGTGCTCGGCATCCAGCAATCCGTTCGGGGAGGTTTGATCTTCCTTGCTTACGAGGTCATTATCGTGACCATCATGCTCGTCGCCGTGATCGTGCAGGGCGGGGCCGAAGGCAACACCCTCGCGGTCTTCAGCCCCACGGCCGGAAGCGGCATCGGCGGGGTGTTCCTCGGCATGATCTTCGGGATCATGTCGTTCGTCGGCTGGAAAGCCGCCGCATCCCTCGGCGAAGAGACCCGCAACCCGCACACGAGCATCCCGCGCGCCCTGCTCGGGGCGGTCGCGATCATCGGGACGTACTACGTGTTCGTTACCTACGCGGCGACCATCGGGTTCGGACCTTCCAACATGGATAAGTTCGCCGGGGACACCGCTTGGTTCGACACCCTGACCCGCGATTATCTCGGCGCGGGATGGGCGCCGTTCGTCGGCATCGCAGCCCTCACCGGGGCCATCGCCTCAGCCATCGGTATCCACGGCTCCACCGTGCGCCTGCTCTACTCGCTCGGGCGCGACGGGATATTGCCG
>JACDAR010000314.1 GCA_013695335.1 Rubrobacter sp. | reverse complement strand
GCCCTTGTCCCGGATGTAGTTGCTCTGTACGAGGTTGTTGCAGCCTCCGGCCCCGGCGAAGACTACGGCCCCGAATATCGCCGTAACCCCGATCTCGCTGATATACCGTGGCAGGTTGGCCGCGCCCGAAGGAGCCTTCGTGATGATGCCCGACCAGGAAGACGCGTCGGTGGCTATGAATATGGCAATAACCATGAAGACCAGGATGATGGACACCAGCACCCCCTCGACCTTCTCCAGAGTGTTGTAGATGACCGGGGAGAGGGTTATGGCGAGCGCTATCGCGATGAGGGCGATGGTGGCGATGATCGGGTAGCTCGACTCGCTTATGCCCAAAAGATAAGTGAACATCGTGGCGGCGCTGGTCGCCCAGCCTGGGAAGGTGTTCGGCAGAACCGCCAGCAGAATGAAGACTACGCCCCATCCCTTCCACATTCTCGTGAAGCCGGTGACGGCGGTCTCGCCGGTCGCAAGGGTGTAGCGCTCTATCTCCATGTTCAGGAAGTACTGAGCCGTGAACCCGACGAACGCGAGCCATAGAAGTCCTACTCCGGCCTGCGTGGTGATGTAAGGCCAGATCAACAACTCGCCCGAGCCGAGCGCCGTGGCCAGCAGGATCACGCTCGCCCCTAGGTACTTCCTTAGCGGTTGAGGGTCAGGTAGATCCCGATACTCGACCGGCGGCAGGTGCTTGTCCGGCAACTCGGTCGTCCAACGCCCCTGCCGCTCCGTTGCTTCGGCCATGCGACTCCTCCCTGTCTGCCCAACCTTGCGTAGCATATTATTGGAATCGTTACATCCTGTCAATCTGCGTCATAGATGACTTTTCGCCCTTCTCGCTGCCGCGCCCGGCCCGGATTTGACGGCCTGCGGACCGCGATGGTAAGTTTTGGGCGAAAAGCATAATCCGTGTCAAAACACTCGCGGGTATCGGCCGCGTACCCGCGATGGGACGATGGAGGAGGTAGCGTGACAGAGGACGCGGAAAGGGCGGCGCGAGGACTCTGCAGGCCGCGCGGTAAGTCTGCGGTCGTCACCGGGCCGCGAAGGGTATCGGCCGGGCGACCGCCGAGCTTTTCGCCAGGGAGGGAGCGCGACTCGTCCTCACCGACGTGGACGAGGCTGGTCTCTTACAGTTCTGGGAGCGGCTGGCCGAATCGGGCGGCGAGATCGAGGCCGTCGTCGGAGACGTCTCCGTGGTCGAGGACGCGCGGCGCATGATCGGCGCTGCTGTCGAGAACTTTGGGCGCGTAGACGTGCCCGTCGCCAACGCCGGGGTCATCCCCTGAACAACGTCGTGGACGCCACGCCGGAGGACTGGGACCGCGTGATGGCGGTGGATGGGCGGGGCATGTTCCTCACCTGCAAGTACGCCGTGGAGGCGATGCTTCAGAGCGGTGGAGGTTCCATAGTGTGCCTCTCTTCCATCTCCGGGATAGCGGGCCAGAAGGAGCAGGCGACCTACGGACCAGCCAAGTTCGTGGCGACCGGAATCACTAAGCACCTGGCCGTCGAATGGGCCGGCAGGGGCATCCGGGTCAACGCCGTCGCCCCGGCACCATCCAGACCGAAGCCGTCGCGGCGGTGCCGGAGAGCTACAGGGCCCCGATCCGCGAGATGCATCCCGTCAAACGATTCGGCGAGCCCGCTGAGGTGGCCAACCCTATCTTGTTCCTGGCATCCGATGAGGCTTCGTTCGTGACGGGGGCGATCCTGCCGGTAGACGGAGGTTACCTCGCCCAATGAAAGCTGGTCAGCAAGTACATCCAGGCCAGGACTTTGCGGTAACCGCGTTGCGTCCACAGCCGTGAAATCCGCATTTGGAGGCAGAGTGACGGCATCCGAAAAGCAAGCTGAATGCTAATGGCTGAATGCTGACTGCCATAATCGCGGACGACCTGACGGGGGCGGCGGACACCGGCATGCAGTTCGCCCGCGCCGGATACCGAACCGCAGTCGCTTTCAGGGACGCTGAGATAGACCTCCGGGACCTTGATGCCGCCGCTTTCGATACGGATTCCCGGACGATACCGCCGGGCCCCGCCACGAAACGCGTCGCCGAAGCCGTTCGCAAGGTGCGCCACTCACGCATTCTCTACAAAAAGATCGACTCCACCCTGCGGGGCAACGTCGCAGAGGAACTGGCCGCCGCCCTCGAAGCCTCGGGCCGCGAACGCGCCATCGTCGCGCCAGCCTTTCCCGATGCCGGGCGCACTACCATCGAAGGTGTGCAACTCATCAACGGCGTGCCAGTCAACGAGACCGGGATGGCGAAAGATCCGAAGACGCCAGTCGTCGAAGGGCACATCCCGACCCTGCTCTCAGCGGCTTTCCCTGTCGGCGCCATTGGCGCTGAGGACGCTGGAGATCCCGAATTGGTGGAGCGGGCTCTGGAAAAGAACCGGTGCGTGGTTGCCGATGCGGGCAGCAACTCGGACCTCGATGCCCTGGTGCGGGCCGTGCCTGACGCCTCGAAGGTGCTGTGGGCAGGGTCGGCGGGGCTGGCTATGGCGCTTGCCTGCCAGCATCCGGGACCCCGCGCCGGTGAGAAATTCGCTGCGCCCGCGCCTGTTCGTGGGGTGCTCGTGGTGATCGGCAGCCTCAACGCGGCATCACGGGAGCAGTTGCATCGGCTGGTTGTGGAGCGTGGCGCGGTGGCTGTGCCCGTCGCCGGGCGCGAAGGGATGGATGAGGCCGTCAAGGTTGCGCGGGCGGCCCTGGAGGATAATGGATGCGCGATCCTGCATTCCCCCGAGAGGAGAACGCCTGCGGGAACCGCTCCCATGGTGACGTTGCTGGCGCAATGCGCCGCCCGGCTGGCCCGCGAGGGACTCTTCAACGGACTGGTTGCCACCGGAGGGTCAACCGCCGTCGCGGTGTCCCGGCGGCTCGGCGCTTCGGGGATAATGCTTGATGGCGAGGTCGAGGCTGGGGTTCCGGTTGGAACCCTGATCGGCCGGAAGCCGTACCGGATAGCCACAAAGGCCGGAGGGTTCGGAAACCCGGATACACTGGTGAAGGCAGTCGAGATGCT
>JACDAR010000300.1 GCA_013695335.1 Rubrobacter sp. | reverse complement strand
GGGATCGGCCACACTCCCCAGGAAGAGAAGGTAAGGGAGTACATAGGCCATCGCCTCGCCCACGGGGCGCACCTGGAGGAAGTACTCGGGGAAGAATACGTTCGCCGCAACTGTACCCAGGAGAAGCTGGATGCGATCATCCAGGATCCGAGGCTCATACACGAGGATCGGGAGAGCCTGCACAGGTTGTTCGAGAGCGGCGAACTGGCCCCCGTGGCCCGCCGTCCCAGGCGCGAACCCCACTGACATTTCCCTTGATGGCGGCGTGGATAGGGGTGCGCGCCGCCATCCATAAACTCTAGAGTCGAAGTTAGATCGGAGTGAGTAAGTGACGGAATTTCTTGGCAACCTCTTCGCCCCGCTGACCAATTTGATGGGCGGCGCGTTGGAGGAGTTTCATACCCTTGGCGCGCCGTGGTGGCTCTCCATAGTCCTGCTGACGCTGATCGTGCGCGGGTTCCTGTTCCCGCTAACCGTCAAGCAGGTGAAGAGCGCGCGTGCCATGCAGGAACTCAAGCCAGAGATGGATGAGATCCGGCGCCAGCATAAGGATAACCGCCAGAAACAGCAAGAAGCCATAATGGAACTCTACAAAGAACGCAGGATGAACCCCCTTGCGGGTTTCCTGCCGCTCCTGATCCAGATCCCGATTTTCATAACCATGTACCGCGTGATCCGCCACTTCGAGGAGACCTTGCACGGCTTCGACTCCGGCGGCTTACTGTGGTTCACCAACCTCACAGCGGCGGACCCATACTTCATACTTCCAGTCGTATCGGCCTCGATCATGGTTATGGCGGCGGAGATTTCATCGAAGAACGTCAACCCTTCGCAGAGGCGGATGATGCGCTTCATGCCCTTGATGTTCACGGTATTCATCGCCCGCTTCCCGGCTGGCCTGTTTGTCTACTGGATCACCTCGAATACCTTCACCCTCGCCCAGAACCTCCTGATCTATCGCCCTCGTCTGATCCGCCCGCTGACCAATCTCATGTCATCGCCAGGGCCATCGGAACCCAGGGTGGAAGTAGCCAGCGCCGGGAATACGCCTGTCCAGGCAAAAGAGACACCAACTCCGAAACCGAAGAACACCCGCCGCAGGAAACGAAAGAAGAAAAAGTAGAAGCCCGAATGCTTGACCTGGAGATCCAGGAAAGAATTAAGAAAAATTAAGTAAAGGTATTGACAAGAAATTAGGTGGAGCGTAGAGTACCTGCGCTGCTGTAATCGTCGTGAAAGGACCGAAGGCTAGATGCAGATCTTTCACACCGACATGGGTATGAGGTGCCGCATCACGGTCACCGGGATCCCGGTGTTCGGGGGAGAGGTGCGTCCCGAGGTCCGCGAGGTTACGATGAGATACTGAGTCTTTAGCTCAAACCAGTTTCTCAGAGAGGCCCCCGGACAACCGGTACGGGGGCTTAAGTTTTGCGCCGAGAGGCGAGCCTACAGGCGAAACGCCAGGCGAAACATCGGTCTCCGATCCCCACCACGGACCAAAGATCTTCAGCCGCGGTCCACGCGACGGAGAGAAAAGGAGACCGAAATGTTCAACGACTATCACTATCTGGCCCTGCGGGACCGATCCCTGCGCGAGCAGGATCTCGCGGAGCGCGTGGCCGAGCGCAGGCGATACGCCCGGCCCGAACGGGAGCCATCGCTACGCGCCCGGCTGGCGCGCAGGCTCTTCGACCTGGCGGTTGCCGCCGAACGGGAGGAGACCTGGCGCGTGGTCTGGGAGAGGTTGGAAGCCAGGGGACGCCTGTAATTCTGGCGTCCCTTCACCAAAAGACACAGGAGAACGAAATGTACGGTTTGGGTGACTACGAAATCTGGCGGCAACATCGCGAGGAGATCTCGCGCCAGGTCAGGCAGGCTCGCGCCGGAAGGCGGAGCCGGGACAAGTCAAGCCTGATGGGCGACCTGAGATGGGAACTCGCAAGGTACAGAGAGCTTCTCAGCAAGCATCTCAACATCAAGTAACGCGGGCTGGCAACACGCGCGTAGAAGGGAGGCTTTCAGGGTGAAAGCATTGGAACTGAAAAACGTAGAAAAGAGCTTCAAGAAGCGGCGCGGTGAAACTGTGCGTGCGCTCGACTCGGTGTCGCTCTCTGTCGGGCGTGGAGAGGTGGTTGGCATCCTCGGGCCGAACGGCTCGGGCAAGAGCACGCTGGTGCGTGTGATCTCCACGCTCGTCGTCCCCGATGCGGGCACGGTCGAGGTCTTCGGCGTTGACGCCGTACGTCATCCCAAGAAAGTGCAGGGCGGCATGAACCGCGTGAGCGTCGAGGCCAGCTTCTTCAAGAAGCTCTCGGCGATGGAGAACCTGCTCTACGGGGCCAAGCTGTACGGCGTCACCAGCCGCGAGGCGCGCCCGAGGATAAAGGAGATCCTGGAGAATATAGGCTTCGCCCAGAAGCGGGCGCTTGAGCCGATGGAGCACCTCAGCCGCGGTATGCAGCAGAAGATCGCGCTCGCGCGGGCATTGCTGACCAGCCCTGTCCTAATGCTCCTGGACGAGCCGACGACTGGCCTTGATCCGCGCAGCAAGAAGGACGTTCAGGTGTTCATCCGCAGGATACGGGAGGCGCACGACTCCTCCATTCTGCTCTGTACCCACGATATGGACGAGGCCGAGGAGCTATGCGACCGGGTCGGCATCATGATGGACGGAAAGATACTGGCCCTCGAAGAGCCTGAAGAACTCAAGCGCCGGTACGCCTGCTACGGGAAAGTTCCGAGCCTCGAAGAGACGTTCATGTCGGCGACTGGATATTCGGTCGAGGAGGCTTCGGCGGAAGGAGGTGAATAATGCAGAACATGCCCAAGCCCGGGTGGCTGGTCGAGATGATCGCCGTGTGGGGCTACGTACAGCGAAACTACTTCCTGACCAAGCGGTACTTCATGTGGGAGGTGGTCTGGCTGACTTTCACCACGGTCAACGCCATGTCCATCACCTTCATCGGGGCAGGGGCCGCCGCGCTGAAGGGTGGGGAGACCATCGACATGCAATGGTACATGACGTACCTGCTTATCGGGGCCTTGATCTGGAGTTACCTATCTATGATCTTCGATATCCTCTCCGAGACCGTGCAGTGGGAGCGGTGGGAGGGGACCATCGAATACACGTTTATGAGCCCCACGAGCCGGGTGACGCACCTTCTGGGCATGGGCGTC
This sequence comes from Rubrobacter sp., assembly GCA_013695335.1. Taxonomy (GTDB): domain Bacteria; phylum Actinomycetota; class Rubrobacteria; order Rubrobacterales; family Rubrobacteraceae; genus JACDGB01. The sequence goes on along the minus strand of JACDAR010000300.1, from coordinate 9,851 downwards.
TACGCGATAGTCTACGGCATCATCCGCACCGCCATCGTCCTCGGCGTCGCCATGCTTGCCTTCGACCTGGACCTCGGTAGCGCCAACTACGTTGCAGCTCTGGTCGTTCTCGCCGTGTGCAGCATCTCGCTCGTGGGGTTCGGGGTCGTCGCCGCCGTCATGCCGCTGCTCTCCCCCGAGAAGGGCCAGCAGGTGACGTACATCGTCTCGGCCCTCCTGCTGCTCGTCTCCGGCGTGTACTACGAGGTGGACGTGCTCCCAGGGTGGATGCAGTGGCTGGCTACCTTCTCGCCTGTAACCTACGGCCTCGAAGGCTCCCGCGCCGCGCTACAGGACGGCGCCGGCGTCTCCGATCTCTGGGGCAGCATCTGGCCGCTGCTGATCATGGGCGTCGTGTTCGTGCCGCTCGGGATCTGGATCTTCCATCTTGGTGAGAACTACGCCAAACGCACGGGCAAACTCAAGCGAAGCGGATAGTCTGGCAATGAGCGGCCAGCCTTTGGCCAGCAAGAAGCTGAGGGCTGGCCGCTGAAAGCTAGCAGCTATAAACCTTCGTAGATGTCAGCCAGGGAGAGCTTCATATCGGGGCATGGGATGGGGAGTTCGCCGGTGTCTGCGAGGCCGCCCTGTCGCCATTCACCGTTTTCGTCGCGCCAGTACCGCTCCACCCAGCGGCGGGACTGGTCCACGATCAGGTAGGCTTTCAGGCTTGGGATCTTGCGGTAGGTGAAAGCCTTCTCGCGCCGGTCTATGGACTCGGTACTCGGGGAGGTGACCTCGACGATCAGGCACGGCTGATGCTCGATGAGCGGGTCGTCGTCCTCGGGATCGCAGGCGACCATCACGTCCGGATAGTAGATGGTATCTTCATCTGCCTGCACTTTGACGCTCTCCATATAGACCCTGCATGGGCCGTCTGCGGCCTTGTCAGCCAGCCTGCGATAGATATTGCCAGCGATCCTGTTGTGCCGCTTGGTGGTCCCGACCATGGCGTGGATGACGCCGCCAACGTACTCGTGGCGAATCGTCGCCGACTCTTCGAGTTTCAGGTACTCCTCGACGGTGAGCATGTTGTGTGATGTGACCCGCTCGACCATGTACTCAGTATAGCGTGGTCGGCGCAGCTACCATCGGTTCAGATAGCCGGGCGTTGTTCTTCCGGTATCGCGTCGCCCACCTCGAGCCACTTCCTGTCGCCCTGGGCGCTCTGGACCGTCTTCTCGACGAAATGGACGCCCCGCGCCCCGTCGTGGACTGTGGGAAAGTCAGCAGGAAGGTCATCCCGCGTGTGGCCGTCGAACCGGGACCGGACTGCCGCCGCGAAGCCAAGGTAGACGTTGGCGAATGCTTCGATGAAGGCTTCCGGGTGGCCCGAGGGGAGCCTCGTCGCCCGCTGCGCCTCCTCGCAGAGGTAATCGTTGCCGCGGCGGAGGACTCTTTCCGGCTCTCCGATGGGGGTGTGGACCAGGTGGTTCGGGTCTTCCTGGCGCCAGCGAAGGCCGCCCTGCGTGCCGTAGACGCGGAGCGTGAGGCCGTTCTCCTCGCCCGTGGAGATCTGGGACGAGACCATCACGCCCCTTGCGCCCCCCCTGTAATGGATGAGAAGGTTCGCGTCGTCGTCGAGGCGACGGCCCGGGACGAAGGTGGTGAGGTCGGCGCAGATGGCTTCCATCTCGAGGCCGGTCACGGTGGAGACCAGGTTCTCGGCGTGTGAGCCGATGTCCCCGACAGCGCCAGCGATGCCTGACTTCTCTGGGTCCGTTCTCCACCCTGCCTGCTTGTTGCCGGACTCTTCCAGCCTGGTCGCCAGCCAGCCCTGGTTGTACTCCACTATGACCTTCCGGATATCACCTATCTCCCCGTTGCTGATCATGTGGCGCGCTTGTTTGATTATGGGGTAACCCGTGTAGTTGTAGGTGACGCAGAAGATGACGCCGGTACGCCCGACGGTCTCGACTAGCTTCTCCGCCTGCCCGGAGTCGAGGACCAGAGGTTTGTCGCACACGACGTTGAAGCCAGCCTCGGCGAAGGCGTGGGCCACAGGGAAATGGAAGTGGTTGGGGGTGACGACGCTGACGAAGTCCACGCGCTCGTCTGCTGGCAGGTTGCCCTCGGCTTCGAGCATCTCCTCCCAGCTAGCATAGTTGCGGTCGTCCGGGAGGCCGAGTTCCCTACCTGATGTGAGGGCTTTCTCCTTCGTGGACGAGAGGGCTCCAGCGGTGAAGGAGATCTCACCGTCCATCAGCGCGGCCTTGCGGTGGACTGCCCCGATGAACGCGCCAGAGCCGCCACCGACCATCCCCATCCTTAGCTTCCTCATGCTATCCCTCCCGGATAACCGCGGCGAAGGCGGTCCCCGGAGTCATGGGTGCAGGCATCCATGTCCTCCCATCTATTGTCCGTCTAACTCTTGCAGTGCGCTCCTGAGAAAGGCGAGGCCGTTGGTGGCGATCTCGTCCTGAGACTGGGCCAGCGGACGCCAGATGGCGGCGGCCGTGGCGATGGCCTCGTTCTCCGAGGTGAAAGATTCGACACACACCGGACCAGTGTAACGGACTTTGGCCAGCGCGGTCGAGATACCTGCCCAGTCTATGTGATCTTTGCCCGGAGCCCCCCGGTCGTTGGCGCAGGCGTGGAAGTGCGCCAGACGCGAACCCGCGCTCAGTATTGCCGCCGCCGGGTCCCGTTCCTCGATGTTCATGTGAAAAGTATCCAGCAGCAAGCCGCAGGCTGATGAATCCACCCTTTCGATGACCTCCAGCGCCTGCTCCGCCGTGTTGATTACGCTGGTCTCGAAGCGGTTGAGCGGCTCCACAGCGAGGCGAACGTCCTGCTCTCCTGCATAATCAGCCAGGGTCCGCAACGATTCCACAAGTTCGTTCAGCAACGTTGCGCGCCCTGCGGCGTCCATCCGCCACGTGCGGCCGACGGAGGTGTACAGAGGACCCGCAACCACGCCGCTTGTGCCCCCTCCGGCGACGGTGGCCGCCGCGTCTATGCAACGGCGGACGTAGTCCCTGGTCGCTTCGACTGTTGCGTGGTCGGCTCCGGCTAGCTCGCGGCCTGGGGGCATCACGGCGCAGACGGTGGCCCCGAGACCGTTTTCGGCGAGGGTTTCGGCGGCGTGGTCGGGGTTCCAGTCCGAAGGATTTTCCACGGGAAGTTCGATCAGGTCGAAGCCCCAGCCTGCGACCCTGGGCGCAAGCGTCTCCAGGCGCCCGTCGGTCAGGGGCGACACCCAGATCCAGGTGTTCGCGCCGATTGGGTTCAGATGTGCCTCCATTCTATGCTTGGGATCGGGACCTCGTGGCCCCGATCCCCGCAGGTAGTTCGCTTAACGATTCTGCCAGCGCCCGGGGTATCCGGGCATATCCTCGCAACCGCACAGGGCGTAATGGAGGGGAGGCATGCTCGAGTCCGAGTAGTCCGCGAGCGTGTCCTCGGTGATGGCGGGCTGCGGCAGCACCCATTCCTTTGGCACCTCTTCGCCCGAGAGGATCATGGTCGCCGCGATGACAGGGGTGCGCCACTGGTAGTTGGAGTACGTCGGGGCTATGGCTGTCAGGTCTTCTTCCTCCCATTTGGTGAGGAAGTCCTGCTGATCCTCGCCGGTGATCGGCGGGACTTCGAGGCCAGAGTCCTCGAACGCCTCGGTGGCTGCGACGGCCGTCGCGCCAGCGTCCATCCATATGCCATCTATCTGGCCGAAACGCTGGATGTAGTCCGTAACGATGGACTTGGTCTTGGCCAGATCTCCGTCCGTGAACTCTGCGCCCACCACCGTCACGTCTGAGTCCTGGAAGGTCTCCTTGGCCGCGTCCCAGCGTGTCTCAAGCACGTCCACGCCGGTAAGATCCGTAACGCCAGGATCTTGCCCCCAGAATCCACGTTATCTTGCAGGAATTCGGCCCCGTCCGCGCCGAAGGCGTAGCCGCCTATGGGATGGATGAAGGTAACCGGGCAGTCGGTTTTCACGCCGCGGTCAAAGACGATGACGGGCACCTTTTCGCACGCCTGCTCCACGGCCGGGGTCAGGGTCGCCGTGGTGTTGGGTGAGACTATCAGGGCGTCGCACTCACCGCTAGAGACCAGCGACTCGATGTCCGAGATTTGCTTCTGATCCTGGGCCTCTGCGTCTATGGCGTTGAAGTCCCCGATCTCATCGTGCAGCCCGACTTCGGCCTGCATGGTAGTCCAGCCGGTCTGCCGCCACGGGTTGTCTATGGCCGCGTTGGAGAAGCATACGTTCCAGGGCGGCGGGGTCTTGAACTGGGCGGTGTCCACCATCTCCGGTTCGATTGCCTGTATCCAGGGCTGGTCCGCCGGACCTTCGGCATCCGTGGTGCGGAACTCTAGCTGGCGCTCGTACTCAGCCTGATCGAAGAACTGCGACCGTCCGCTGAGGTCTATACCCTCGGCCTCACCGCCGCCACCGCCTCCGCCGCCACCACTACCGCCCCCACTACAGGCGGCCAGGGTTACGGAGCCCAAGAGGGCCGCGGCCAGGATCAGCAGTACTTTCATAGTAGTTCGTTGCATCATCCTCCTGTCTCTGGGGACTCCCCTGGGTCCCCTTCTTCCCTTTCCCGAACGCCCTTTGGCTGGGCGTTTCCCGTCAATCTCCCTGCGGCCTCACCCCCTAGCCCGTCCTGTTCCTGAAAGCGGCGAAGGCCACGGCGCCGATGATGATCACACCCTGCACCACGTCCTCCAGGGCGCCAGGCACCCCGAGCAAATTCATCAGCGTGAACAGCGACTCCAGCGTCAGGGCGCCGGCCATGGCCGCAGCCATCGAACCCCTGCCGCCGCCGAGCACCACGCCGCCGAGCACGGCGGCCGCGATGGCCTCGAACTCAAGGCCCACGCCAGCCTCGGCGGAGATGCCGCCGAAGCCGCCGAGCATGATGCCAGCCGCCACCGCCGCAAGACCCGAGAGCACGAAGGCCATGGTCCTCATGTTTGGCACGTTCACGCCAGAGAGCCGGGCCGCGCGCGGGTTGCCCCCTGCGGCGAAGAGCTTGCGCCCGAAGTCAGCGCGGTGCAGCAGGTAGGTAGCCAGCGCCCCGAAGACGAGGAGCAGGATCACGGCGTATGGCAAAGATTGGATCACCGGCACGTCATCGAAACCGCCGCGCCCGAACACGCGGAAGTTCTCGGCCAGGTCGCCTGTTGGCGCGCCTTCGGTCCACAGGAACACGGCGCCGGAGAGGATCAGGAGCATCCCCAACGTTGCGATGAACGAGGGCACCCCGAGCCTGGTGGTCACGAGCCCGTTGACGAGCCCGACGACGGCCCCGATCCCGAATAAGAGCGGCAGTATCCACCACGTTCGCGAGGGATCTCCCTCGCTCAACCTCGCCGCAACGACAACGACAACCGTGACGAGCGAGCCGACCGAGAGGTCGAACTCCCCAGAGACAAGCACGAAAGTCGCGCCCGCCGCCAGCAGCATCAGCGGCGCAGAGCGCATGATGAAGGCGAGGAAGATCGGCGGCTGCAGGAAGAATGGCGAAACGAAAGTGATGGCGAACAGGATTATCGCCAGCACCACGAAGATCGGGGCCGTCGAGAGCAGCGTGTTCAGATACCTTCCGCGCCGCGAAACGGATGGTGCGCCCTCGTACGTGGAGGCCGTGCGGTCGCTCACGATTCCCCCTTCCCCCGGTGGCGCAGCGCGTAGAGCGCCACGGCGGCGATGATGACGCCCCGAAGCACGTCCTTCAAAAAGGCGTTTACCTCAAGCAGGTTGAACAGGTTGTCCAGCACCGCAAGCAGGAAGACGCCGCCTATGGTCCCTAGCACACCGCCCCGTCCGCCTGTCAGCAGCGTCCCGCCGACGACGACCGCGGCTATGGATTCGAGGTCGTAGCCGCCAGCCGAGCCAACGTACGGGTCGCCCGCGCGTAGCCGACTTGCGATGAACAGGCCAGTGAGCACGGCGCACAGGCTGCACAGCACGTGCGCGCCGATGATGACGCGGTGCGTCCGCACCCCGGAGAGCCTGGCCGTCTCCTCGTCGCCGCCGACCGCGTACAGGCGGTGCCCGAAGCGCGTCCCGCGCAGCAGGAACCAGACCACGGCAACGACCACGATGAGGAGTATCACCGAGATCGGGACAGGCCCCACGCTCCCGTAGCCCAGGAATCCGAACTCGCGCGGGATGGAACCGGACGCCCCCTCGAAGTTGGCGTCAAGGATGCCGCGCATGATGAGCGCCGTGCCAAGCGTCGCGATGAAGGCGTTCACCTGTAGCTTGGTGATGATGAGGCCGTTGATCAGGCCGACCGCCGCGCCCATCAACAGCACCGCGATAACCCCGATCACGACCATCCCAGGGTCCCCGCCCATGACCGTCGCCGCCACGATGGTCGCCACGCTGATGAGGTTCGCCACCGAGAGGTCCAGCGACCCACCGACTATGACGAGCGTCTGGCCCGCGCTGACTATGCCAAGGGCCACCGAGCGGACGAGCATGTCGCGGATGTTGGCCGGATCGAAGAAGTTGTCGCCGTTGGCCGCCGTGATGATAGCCGAAGACACCACGACGATGGCGAGGGCGGCGTAGATAGGCCACGCCGACGAACTCCCGAACGCCTCGCGCAACCGCGAGAGCGCCCCGACCTTTCTCTCCCCCGGTCTGGCTGCTCGCGCTCACGAGCCCTCCGTTTCCTGGCCGACGGGTTCGCCAACGTCGCCCTCGCCCGTCGCCAGGAACATGATGTCCGATTCGCTGGACCCGGCTGGCAGTTCACCGGCGATCTCACCGTTTCTCAATACTATGATGCGGTCGCTCATCCCGATCACCTCAGGCAACTCGGAGGAGATCATCAGCACAGCCATCCCCTGCCTGGCTAGCTTGCGGATCAACTCGTGTATCCCAGCTTTGGCCCCGACGTCAATGCCCCTTGTCGGCTCGTCGAAGAGCAGTATCTCGGGCTTCACCGCGAGCCACTTGGTCAGGACTACTTTCTGCTGGTTGCCGCCTGAGAGAAACCTGACCTCCTGTTCCAGGCTCCGCGCCCGCAACTCGACGGCCCGCGTAAGCTCCTCTACCAGTTCCTGCCCGGTGAGGCCGCGTTCCCGCCTTGCCCGCGAGCCGAGCGCGCGCAGGCCCAGGCGGCCGTTCTCCCGCACGGAGCGAACGGGGATCAGCCCTTCCGCCTTGCGATCCTCGGTCACGAAGCCTATGCGGTTCTGGATAGCCTGACGCGGCGACCGGATGCGGACCTCGCGGCCCCCGAGCTCCACTTTCCCTTCATCGAAGGGCTCGGCCCCGAAGATGGCCCTTGCCAGCTCTGTGCGCCCGGAGCCCTGCAAGCCCGCGATTCCCAAGACCTCGCCCGCCTTCAACTCGATGGAGACATCCTTCAGGACATCCGTCACGCCGCCTCGCACGCGGAGCCGAACTTCGCCCACGTCCTCGGCGCGGGGCGGATAGTAGTGGTCGAGGTCGCGGCCGACCATCATCCTCACGAGGCTACCTGGCGTCGCATCTTCCGCTGAGATCGTATCTACCTTGCTGCCGTCCTTGAGCACTGTGATGCGGCCGGAGAGTTCGAAGATCTCCTTCAGCCGGTGCGATATGTACAGGATGGCGAGGCCGCGTTCCTGGAGGCGGCGCACCTGGTCGAAGAGCCGCTCGGCCTCGGTGGTTGAGAGGGCCGCCGTGGGCTCGTCCATCACGAGCACCCTGGCGTTCAGCGACAGCGCCTTGGCTATCTCCACGGTCTGCTGCTGGGCCACGGAAAGATCCCCGACGAGCACTCCTGGCCTTATCGCAGCGTCGGCGTCCAGGTCACGGAGGATCTCCGCCGTCGCCTGATCCATCCCCCGCCGGTCGGCCAGCGGCCCCCGGTGCGGCTCGCGGCCGAGAAAGACGTTCTGGGAGACGGTGCGATCCGGAAGCAGGTTGAATTCCTGATAGATGATCGCGATACCCCGCTGCTGGGCCTGCTGGGTGTGCCGGAAGCGCACCTCCTCGCCATCGAGCAGGATCTCCCCCGTCAGGCTGGTATGCCCCGGCGAGGATTTTCATGAGCGTGGACTTGCCAGCCCCGTTCTCCCCGACTACCGCGTGGACCTCACCGGCGCGGCACTCCAGGTCAACCCCATGAAGCACCTTCACCCCGACGAAGCTCTTCTCGATGCCCCGCATCTGGAGCAGCGGCGGCTCATTGGATGTTCCGTTCTGTTTCCCGTTTGGCGTCTCGCTCACGTTCACTCCCGATGATTCTTCTGCGTCATCGCTACTCCGCCACCGTCAACACGCATTCGGCGGCCATGACGCTCGCGCCCATAACCCCGGCTGTATCCTCCAGCTCGCTTAGCACTATCGGCAGGTTGCGGGTCGCAAGCGGCAAAGAACGCTGGTAGACGGTGCTCCGGATTTCGGCAAGGAAAGAGTGGCCGATCTGGGCGACTCCCCCGCCGATGACTATGAGCGAGGGGTTGAGCACGCTGACGAGCGAGGCGATCACATGCCCGATGAGCCGTCCAGATCCCCTGATGATTTCGAGCGCCTCGTAGTCCCCTACCGCAGCCGCCTCGCCGACGGCCATAGCATCCAGTTCTCCACGCTCGGCCAGTTTCTCCGCAAGTACCGGCGAGAGTCCCTCCCGCGCCCGACGCTCGGCCTCGATCACGATCGCTGGCGCGGCGGCCATCGCCTCCAGGCAACCGGGATTCCCGCAGGTGCAGATCGGGCCTTCCGGGTCAACGGAGATGTGACCGATGTCCCCGGCGCACCCGTGCGTCCCCCTGTACAGATGGCCGTCCGCGATGATCCCACCGCCGATGCCGGTCCCTACCTTGACGAAGAGCATGTTGTCCACCCCGCGTCCCACCCCGCCCCAGTGCTCGCCGAGCGCCATCAGGTTCACGTCGTTGTCTATGAAGACCGGGGCCGCATAGTCCCCGGCGAAGGCGCTCCGGATTGGGAACCTGTCCCAGCCCGGCATTATCGGCGGGCTCCTCAAGATACCGGCCGCCTGCTCGACGGGGCCGGGAACCCCCATCCCAATTGCCAGCACCTCCTGCGGGTTCACCGATTGCTCGCCCAGAATCTCAGAGAGGATCTCCTTCGTCCGCCGTAGGATGGGCTTCGGGCCGTCCTTGATATCGGCATGCTCGCTCCGGCAGACCAGGATCTCACCCCCAAGCGTGGTCAGGGCGACCTCGATGGACGTGGCCCCGAGATCAACCGCGGCGATCACACCCGCCGAACGCGGGATGCCCAGAAGCGAAGAACGCCGCCCGCCATCTGATTTCGCCAGCCCGCCCTCGACCAGCAACCCGGCCTCGAGCAACTGCTGTACCTCCATGGACACCTTGCTCCGGCTGACCCCGATAAGCCCCGTCAACTTCGACCGGGATATCGGCCCGGCCTCGGCGCACGCGAACTTCATGATCTCCGACTGAACCCGGTTCTCTACCAATGGGTACCCCGGCTCACCTAGCCTCGTAGAGGCGATCTCCCACCACATATAAAAATTCTAGACGGATTTCTAATACAGAGTCAACAACTTTTGGCAGAAAAATTAGAAGTATTCGGAAACTGTGGTGATTTCCGCAACAGACCTTCAGGTTTTCTATGTTTTGGTAGACTCGTTGCATGTACCGATACGATTTCGACGTGCATCTGACCCCAGCGGCGCGGGGGATGCTGCGTCCCGGTGAGGCCCTCGTCCTCGACTGGCACAGGATGGCCGTGTGCTGCGCCGGGGCCGGCGAGATGAGCCTCTACGCCATGAAAGAGGAGGGCGCCCGCAAACGGAAAGGACTCGTGCGATTGAAGGGAGGGGCCCCGATCTACGCCGCGAGAGCCATCTTCCAGCATCTCTCCGGTCGGGAGG
>JACDAR010000266.1 GCA_013695335.1 Rubrobacter sp. | reverse complement strand
ACGTCGACACCACGGACCCTGCATCGGTCGAAAAAGCGCTGCGCCCCGAGACGAAGATGCTCTGGGTCGAGACGCCGACCAACCCGATGCTCACGCTCTCGGACATCTCCCTGCTCTCCGAGATGGCCCACGAACGCGGGGCAATCGTAGCCGTGGACAACACCTTCGCCTCGCCGTATTTTCAGCAGCCGCTGGAGCTTGGCGCGGACATAGTTGTGCACTCGACGACCAAATACATGGGCGGCCACTCCGACGTGATCGGGGGCGCCGTCATGACTTCCGACGAAAATATGCGCGAGAGGATCGCCTTCTACCAGAACGCCGCTGGCGGGGTTCCCGGTCCTTTCGACTCCTGGATCGTACTTCGTGGGTTGAAGACCCTCGCCGTCCGTATGCGCCAGCACGAGGAGAACGCATTGGCGGTGGCGCGGTTCCTGCAAGATCATCCGCAAGTCGCCACGGTGAACTATCCTGGTCTGCCGAGTCATCCGCAACACGAGCTGGCGAAGCGGCAGATGAGCGGCTTCTCAGGGATGGTCTCGTTCACGCTGAAGGGCGGCACGGAGGCGGCCTACGCAGCGGTCCAGAAGACGGAGATTTTCTCCTTCGCGGAGAGCCTCGGCGGGGTCGAGTCGCTCATCACGCACCCGGCTACCATGACACACGCTGCCATCCCGCGCGAGCAGCGCGAGGCGCGGGGCGTGACGGATGGCCTGCTCCGGCTGTCGGTCGGCATCGAGGACGCGGAGGACCTCGTCGCTGATCTAGAGCAGGCGATAGGCTCCGGGTAAGGAACTCGAAGGATCATCCTCCCGCAAGCCGCTGTCAGAACTTATAAAGCCCCGGTCTGTGCGACCGGGGCTAAGAGCTGCGGGCGAGATTCGCGCGGTGGCTGCTACTCGTGCTCGCTGGCTTCCTTGATCCACTCGGCCTCTCTGTCAAACATTTTGTAGGTAAAGCCGCTTGGCGACCCCTCGGCCTTAACGAACCAGTGACGGTGACCGTACTTTTGTTGCCAAGTGGTGAAATGGCGAAGCACGCCGTATAGTCGTTTCTCCGCTTTGTCGTTACTTTCGTTTGGATAGACTGCGTGAGCAAGTTCGAGGGCAGTAACCTTATCTTCGGAGCGTTTCGCGAGATATTCTAGAGCAGCCCGCAGCTTGAGTGACGCCCCACGGTATGCGCTCACCACCTGAGCCTTCGTCCACACCCCTGTCCACTCATCCATTGCCAACTCCTTCACTCCTGACCTATTGGCAAGGTCTGACTGGGGAGCAGCCTCCACCCCAGTTTCTTCGACGGCCTCCGCCGCATATGCCTCAGCAAGCGCCTTGTGTACGAGCGGCAAAAACCGCTCCGGGACTGGCACGCTGTGTACTCTATCCCTTTCCTCCATCCGTGACCTCCAGTTTCGGCCTTTATGCTGACATCGGTAACCATACCACTCTCAGATGAGCCTGACAAGAGTCTGAAAGAGTCTAGAAGAGTCTTAAAAAGCTCGCTGCAGATGAACCTCTGGGGTACTGGAGAGTCTATGCATGGGCGGCTAAATCCCACTCTGGCTCACAAGAGCAAGAATGTCGGGCTTAATATCGAAAACCGCTTCAGCCTCTACGCTGAGGTGTCACAGCACCGGGTAGGCGCGACGGTCAGCCGGCTAGAACCTCCGGGTTGCGTTTGCGGTACTCGTCGCGCCAGGCGATGAGCCGCCGCAGCGGTTCGAGGTCGTAGTCCGGGCCGCCAATGCCTGTCGTCAGGTGGGTGACGCCGTTCTCCACGTACTTGTCGGCTTCCTCTATCTGGCCTCCTCGGACCCCGATGCAACGCTCTACCTCTTTCGGGTCGCGGCCTACCTCCTCGCACCAGCCGTCGAGCACGCGGCTCTTGTGGGCGGCGGTCTCCACGTCCCCGAAGCCGTGCCAGATGTTCGCGTGCTCCGCGACGATGCGCAGGGTGACCTTCTCTCCGCCGCCCCCGATCAGGACCGGAATATCGCGGGTCGGCGGCGGGTTGAGCTTGCCGAGCCGTTCCTCGATCACCGGCATCGCGGCGTCGAGATCTCGTAGCCTGCCGCCCGCCGTCTTGAAATCGTAGCCGTACTCGTCGTAATCCCTCCGGAACCAGCCGCTCCCGATCCCGAGTATGTGCCGTCCACCGGAGATGTGGTCCACGGTTCGGGCCATGTCCGCGAGCAGGTTCGCGTTCCGGTACGAATTGCAAGTCACAAGCGCCCCGAACTCCACCCTCTCGGTGACCTCCGCCATCGCCGCGAGCAGCGTCCAGCATTCGAAGTGCTTGCCGTCAGGCTCGCCGTATAGTGGATAGAAATGGTCCCAGTTGAAGAGCGTGTCTGCGCCCATCTCCTCCACCCTTAGCCACGTATCCCTCATCTGCGCGTAGCTGGCGTGTTGCGGTTGGATCTGCGCCCCGACCCTGATGCTCATGTGCGCCTCCTCGGAAGCTAGCTGATCCCAGCGATTCTATAAAGGATAGGCCACCGTGTCCGGTGAAGCCACTCACCGAGAGACTATAAGAGCGCCCATATGGCGGTCGCGACGCCGAGGGCGCCGGTACAGATTACGAGGGCCAGGCTGATCGACCGGAATGCGCTCTCGGAAACCCTATTCAGCGCGGCGGTACCGATAACCTTCCCAACCAGGGTGCCGGGAATGAGGATTACGGCGAGTGGGATGTGATGCGGATGTACGACGCCGCGAAACGTGAGCACGACGATGGCAAGCAGGCTCATCCCCAGAAAATAGAAGGCGCTAGTCCCCCTGAACTCGTGCTTGGGAAGATCTCGGGCGGTCAGAAGCAGCACGATGGGAGGCCCGGCCAGCCCCGTCGAGGTCGAGAGCGCGCCGCTCACAGACCCCGCCACCACTACTCCCAGTCGGGATTCCGCGCCAGGCAGACGGACCTCCCGAAGCAGGATCAAAGCCGACAAAACCACCACGACGCCGACCGCCAGCCGGATGTAGACCGGGTCCACGGCACGCAGAACCTCTGTGCCAACCAGAACCCCCAGGAAGGCGGGCACAAGCAGGGCTAAAGCCAGTCGCCTGTGTGCGTCGCGCCACGAGTCCCACACCACGGTCGCGGTGATGAAGATAGAGAAGATCGTTGTCAGCACGATGACCGTCTGCGGCTCGTAGACGAAAAGCAGGAGAGGGGTGCTGATCAGGGCCAGCCCGAAGCCGGTCATGCCTGCCACGAGGCCAGCCAAGAACGCCGCCGGAATCGCCACGAGCAGCGCCCAGCTCAGCATGACAGAGAGGCCGCGTCCAGTCTCCAGTCCGGCACCTTGCTAATCCGCACCCAGGGAAGGGCAGATGACTACCTGCATATCCGGGTATTGCTCGAACAGCGGCCGCAAGACAGAGTCATCCCGGTTGCAAAGGGCCACCGAAACAACGGACCGAGGACCAAACGCTCGAATCAGTTGCGCCGAGAAGAACGCCTGTCCCATGAGGGGCATTCCCAGGCGTTCGGCCTTCGTCTGCACGACGATTGCGTCCCTGTCTTCGAGCGTGACCTCCTCCTGCCGTGCGATGCGATGCTCGCCGTCTTTGACGATGACCCCGTCGAGCAAACGTCGTCCACAATCCTTCGAGCGTCGCACGGCCATGAACTCCTCGATTAGCGTCCCACCAACTTGCTGCCAGTACCAGCGGGTCATGGGAGTTTCGTGCTTGCTCACGGGTTTCGCTCGACGGTGCGAACCAGCTTCCCGGCTAGCGCAGGACGCCGGCGTAGAGACGCTCCCAGGCGTCCATCTCCGGCGTGAAGTAGCGAACCCGCGTCTTCTTGTACTCTCGGGTGGAGTAGAGGGAGACGTAGTCCGTGAGGCCAGTCTCCTCGGACATCGCAGTTAGCACGGCCTCGCACTCCTCGACCGTGCGACCGTGGACCATCGAGAACAGCGCGTAAGGCCAGTCCTCGTAGACGGGACGCTGGTAGCAGTGGGAGACAGCCTGGTACTGTGCGAATATCTCGCCAGCCTCCTCGACGCGCTCCTCCGGCACCCTCCACACGCCCATCGCGTTGGCCCGGAATCCAGCCTTGCGGTGGTAGAGCACTGCTGAGAAGCGGCGCATGATCTTGCGCCGCTGCAAG
>JACDAR010000261.1 GCA_013695335.1 Rubrobacter sp. | reverse complement strand
CCTTCACGGCCTCGACGATGTCCGTCGTCGGGTTGGGATACAGGCCGGTGTTGACCGAGGTTATCGCCTTGGACGTGTGCGGGATGGTGGTGTAGGCCCGCTCGACCATCAGGCTGTTCTTTGCGAGGTCCGCGAGATACGGCGTGGTCTCCAGCGAGTCGTTATATGGGGTGACCGAGCGCTCCCGCGTGGATTCCAGGTGGATGAGTGCGACGTGACGGCGGCGCGTTCGTTCCGTGGGGCGCAAGCTTGCGTTGATGAGCGGGTGGTTAGCCCGGACGTTCCTGGCGGCCTCCTCCAGCCGCGCCTGTTCCAACCCTGTCGCAACTAGATTGGATACCGGCGCCCGCGAAAAAGAATCGACTGCGCCCATCGCTGGCCCAGCCGACAACGACTCCTTGATGAGGAACACGCCGGCCGCTGTCCCCGTCCCCGCAATCAGGAACTGTCCCCGCGACATCCTGCGCCGCGGAAGATCGGCACCCCTTCCGGCGGGCTCCACTTCCACCTCATCCCGTTCAGGAGTTTCGGTCGCGTTCGAACGCCTGCGTGAGAGAAACCCCGTTATCAGCAGCGGCCCTGGCAAAACGTAAAGTAGCGCCGCGGAGAGGACGACCCAGGCCCAGAGCGGCGAATCGCTGGCGACTGCGCCGTGGGCCTCTCCCGGAGTCGCCAGGTAGTAGGCGACGATTCCGTAGTCGAGTACCGTGCCGGTGGATCTGTAGTACTGGTAGGCCACGGTGACCACTATCACCAGAATGACTGCCGAGAGGTGGAACAGCACGAGGACCGCGCGGCGCGCGATACCCCGCCTTACCGCCGCGAACAGGCCGATCCAAACCAGCCCATATCCAACAACGAACAGGGCCTCGGAGCGCAGCAGATCAATCGGCCTCCACAGGCTGAACTCGGAGGCCGGGGTCTCGGCGTAGATGCCGATGGCCTTCAAGGCAAGCTCGAAGATGGCGAGCGGAATGATGAGGCTGAGAACGTAGATAAGATCCCGGGCACCGACAAAGGATGATACGCGGTCACGAATTCTGACCCGAATGTTGTCCGGCGTCGGCACGGCAGCGATATTACACCTTTTTCGCAGCGCCATCGGCCAGTTTCACGCCCGATGGCCACCCTGATTGTGTTTCTGTTTACGCTGGTAATCGATCCAGGGTTGCCTTTGCCGCATCTAAAACCTCACCATCAGAACTCCCCCGGCCAGAATCAGGGCAACCCCAACTACGGTGAACGCGCTAAGTCCACCCTCTCCTGCCCCGAAAAGGCCGATGCGGTCGAGGATAAGCCCGGCGATGAGCTGACTGCCGATCACCAGCGAGAACGCCCGCGCCACCCCGGCCTGACCAGCCGCGAAGGAGATCCCACCCAGGATAAACGCGCCAAGCAACCCCGAGACCGCAGCGTAGATCACCATCCGTGACGAGAACTCGGGCTTCGTCCACAGCCAGGCCACGATCAGCCCCGTGCAGCAAGTGACGAAACCGGAGATAGCCACCACCATCGCAGGACCGAGCGTGCGCTGGGCAGCCGCCGTGAGGCTCGCCTGAAACGCCACGGTTATCCCGGCCATCATCGCAATCAAGATCGCAAGCCTCAATGAGTCCCCCAAACATCCCTGTTTCGCCAAAGTCCGGATACCAGACCGCCGATTGTAAACATACGGCTTCCCGGTTTCTCCGATTGACGCGCAGGGTATACGGTAAGATGTTTGTTTCGATGTGTAGCAAGCTACTGATGGAGGGCAACCGTGGAACAGATACTCGGCGGAACCAGGATCACTTACCTGGGCCACTCGACGTTCAGGATAACAACCCCAGGGGACGAGCAGATCATTATCGACCCGTTCCTGACCAACAACCCGCAGACGCCGGATGACCTGAAACGGGTCGGGGAACTGGATACGATCCTCATTACGCACGGCCACTTCGACCACTTCGACGATGCCGAGTCGCTGACCGCCCAGACTGGCGCATCTACGCTCTCGAACTTCGAGATCATGTCTTACCTCCAGCGCCAGGGCGTGGAGACCGCCCAGCCCATCATGAAGGGCGGAACGGCCGAGATCGGCGGCATCAAAGTCACCGCCACCCACGCCCAGCACGGCTCGTCCATAGCCCTTGACGACGGAACCTTCATCTACGGCGGCGAGCCGCTTGGCTACGTCATCGAGTTCGAGAGCGGCTTCAAGCTGTACCACGCAGGGGACACCAACCTGTTCGGCGACATGCAGTTGATCGGCGAGCTATACAATCCGGATATCGCCATGCTTCCCATAGGAGACAGGCTCACTATGGGCCCGCTGGAGGCGGCGCACGCCGTCCGGCTTCTCGGCGTGAACCACGTCATACCGATGCACTACAGTACCGACGTCATGCCGATCTTCACAGGCACCCCTGAGAAGTTCAGCGAACATCTCGACGAGATCGCCCCTGGTACCAACGTCCACGTAATGGAGCCAGGAGACGACCTCGCCAGCTAGGCTCTCTCAACAACTCTCAAGCGCTGAAAAGTGGCCCCGGTCCCTTCGAGCCGGGGCTACATCGTTGCTGAAAGCAGGACGAGGAGCACTGCCCGCGCCACTTCACCGGTCGCCCCGGCAACGTCACCGTTGATGCCGCCAAACGCGCCGTTGGCGCCCCAGAGCGCTCCCAACGCAACAAGCGGCGCCACCACAAACGCTGCGATAGCGGGCAAGCCACCGAGTGGAAGCGAGATCAGGGGCGCCAGCACTAGCGAAAGCACAAGCCCGGCGGTTCTGTTCGAACCCCGCATCGCGCTGACGAATGGGACCGACGACGAAGTACCCTCGGTCGGTTCTCCGAACGCCAGCGTGAGCAGCATAGCCGACCTGGCCGCGACCTCCGACGCAAGGATCATCAGGGCCGCCCGAACCGGAGACACCGCCACGAGCGCAACGAGGGCTGCGAGCGACGGAGCGTAGACGAGAAACAGCGCACCGACCGCACCGACGCCAACCTGCGCGTCTTTGAGCACTTCCCGCCTTCGCGCTTGAGTTCCCTGGACCATCAGGGCGTCGCCCACATCCATGACGCCGTCGGTATGATGAAAACCCGCTGCCAGCAGGATGGCCCCGAGGGTCAGCGTGGCGGCGACTCCCGGAGGCAAAGCGTAACCCGAAAGTACGAAGAACATGCCAGGGAGCGCCGTAACGACACCGACGAATGGCAGAAGATGAACCCTGCGGGCCGCTCCTTCCAGGGTCGCGCCGCGCATCGGGAGGACCGTAAAGAACGAGAGCAAGGCGCGCACGCTACTTTATCCTGACTCCCAGCCCGGCCACACACAGATGGACCTCCGCCACTGCGGCAGCGGCCCGCTGGTTGACCAGGCCGAGAAGATCTCGAAACCTTCGTCCCGCCGCGCTCTCAGGAACCACCCCGAGACCGACCTCATCGCTCACAAGAATTACCGCGCTCTTCAGGCTATCCGCTTTATCGAGGAACCTGTCGAAGATGCATAGCGTCTCCGGCTCGTCTTCACCGGAGATCATCCTGGCAGAGACCCAGAGCGTCAGGGAGTCAACGAGCACGGCCCCCCACTCCCCGGCCCCACCCAATGCGGCGGACAGCTCCTCACCGGCTTCGACGGTTCCCCAGGTAGCTGGCCTGCGTTCCTTGTGCTTCCTGACCCGTCGCGCAAGATCTTCGTCGCCGGACACATCGGCCGTCGCCACGTACAAGACCCTGGCGCCACCAAGTTCCGCAGCCATCTTTTCGGCGAACGTGCTCTTGCCGCTGCGGGCCCCGCCGAGGATGAGCGCGTGGACGGCTATAGTTCCTCCCTGAGGGCTTCGATCAGGCGCCCATTCTCCTCTTCACCCCGAACCGCCACCCTGAAAAACTCAGGCCCGAGCCCGCGAAACGGCTCACAGCCACGCACCAGTATCCCACGCCGCGCGAGCTTCCCCGGCATCCGCTCAGGCCCACGAACCAACAAGAAGTTCGCCGCACCCGGGAATACTTTGATGCCAGGCAAAGCACCCAAAGACTGGGCAAGATCCTCCCGCAAACGTCCCACCGTTGCTATGGAACGTTCGACGAACTCGAAGTCGCGTGCGGCGGCGGTTCCGGCCGCCGCGGCTGGGGCGTTGACGGGCCACGATGGCTGGAAAGACTGTGCGAGTTCTGTGCGGGTGGAGATCAAACATCCAAGCCGCAGCCCCGGTATCGCGAAGAACTTGGTGAGGGAACGGGCCACGCATAGCTGTCCTTCCACCCCATCCGCGACGCTCACGCCGGGGATAAAGTCCGCGAAGGCTTCGTCCAGGATCAAGGTTGCCCCCGCCCCTCGAACCGTCGATGCCACCCGCATGACCTCATCCCGTGACAGCGCATCCCCCGTCGGGTTGTTCGGGTTGCACAGGAACACTGCGGCAACGTCTTCGAGATCTTCGAGAACCCCGACGTCGAAAGCGAAATCGTCCTCGGGACGGCGGGAGATTCGGTGTACGGGCTCAAGGCCAGCAGTTCGGGCCGCCGTCGCGTACTCGGAGAAGGTTGGCTCCAGCACCACAGCCTTCCGGCCCGGATTTTCCGAGGCGGCGCGGGCTGCCAGAAACAGCGCTTCGGCCCCGCCATTCGTCGGAAGTACCGTCTCGGCTGATACCCCGAAGTAGCGGGCGAGCGCATCGCGCAACTCGGGGTAGCCGAGATCAGGGTACCCGCCCGACTCGTCCGTGACGGCATTGCGGGCCGCGTCGAGCACCCCATCAGGTGGACCCAGCGGGTTCACGTTCTGGCTGAAGTCCAGGAATCGGTTGGCGGTGGGCATTGAGCGCGACGCTAGTCCCGAGTGCGCGCCGTGGTGCCTTCCACCCGGATGGTCCGCCCATCCCTCAGCCACGTCGAGCCGCCTCCCGCAAGAGCATGAGCCCGGCGAGCAACGCGCAGAGTCTGCGCATGAGGGCAACCGCCCGCCTGATGTCTTGTGAAACGGGAGGACGACCGTCGCCGAGCACCGGCCCCTCTTGTACCACGCCGCCGTAGGAGTTCGTGCCGCCGAGCCTCACCCCGAGCGCACCGGCGAACGCGGCTTCGGCCCATCCCGCGTTCGGACTGCTGGTAAGCGGGCCATAACGCCGGGCGGAAGTCAGCGTGGCGGCGGGGAGGCTGGAGGCTGCCGCTGCCAGGATGGCTGTTATGCGGGCCGGGATGAGGTTGGCCAGGTCGTCGAGGAGGGCTGAGGCCATCCCGAAGTCCGCGTATGGAGGGTCACGGTATCCGATCATGGAGTCTAGGGTGTTCGTTGCTTTGTAGGCGAGCGCACCGGGCGCACCGAAGGCGAGCCCGTACAACATGGGCGCGATCACGCCGTCGCTGGTATTCTCCGCGACCGACTCCACTGCCGCCCGAACTACCTCCTGCTCGGACAGGTTCTCCGTATCCCTGCCAACGAACTCCCTGACACGCGCCCGGGCTGTTTCCGGATCCCCCCACTCCAGTTCCCGCTCGACTGCCATCGCGGCGCGGGCGAGGCCGCGCACGGACAGGGTGCTCGACAGAAGAATGGTTTCGAGAACCGGGCGCAGCGGCCTGGGTATGGTTCGGATAACAGCCGCAGCCACGAAGAAGCTCAGAGAGGGCAACGCCGCAGCGAGCGCAATGCCCGAGAGCAGCCTGATATCCCGGCTCGTCCGGGTGAGCGCTATTCTTTCGACGAGCGAGATGGCTTTCCCCATCCAGACTACAGGGTGCAGGAATGCAGGAGGCTCACCGGCAACGGCATCGAGGAGAAGGGCTGCCGCGACTTGCCTGGCGCGGGGGGTCATGTGGCGTTTCGAGGCTTCTTGTCCGACGAGTTTTGTAAAGGTCCGGCGGGGTCTGGACCGGCGCGGCGGCCCCGCAGCAGGCCCACGATGGCGCCCGCCGTGCCGATGAGGACAGCCCGCAGCACAATGTTGGCCATGGATTTCCCGAGATCCCCGAGCATCGGGGGCTGGAGGCCGCGCTCTATCACGGCGGGGCCGGGGATCGGCGGTGGCTCTTCGAGCCTGTTCGCCACCTTCTCGTTGTAGGCGACGATGCTGGGAGCGGCTGCGTGGGCATAGTTCTCGATGTCATCCGAGAACACAGTCGCGTTGAGGAAGGTGAGCAAGAAAAGCGTCACCCCCGCCATGACCGCGACCACGCTGGCCGCCAGGGCGCCATCCCGAAGCAGCAGGGATCGGTACGGTACACCTTCTTCAAATCGTTCGGGGCGCATCCGCATCGCGGCGAGTATGCCGAGGAACACGAAGGTAGCCAGGGCGAGTTGCGTTCGGTACGTCTCGAAGGCCGTGAGGATCCAATTCGGAGTCCCAGTCGGGCTCATCCACAGGAAGCGCAGGTCCACGGCCAGCGCCACAAGCACGGCCACGACCCCATACCTGAACCCTGTCCTAAGCGGTCCCAAAAGCCTCCTCTCGCATTCCAAAACGTCCTCAGGGCCAGAATACAACATACCGCTGGGACGGATTGTGAGAGGCTCGTGGCCCGCGAGGATTCGAATTGCATCCTGCATTCAGGATGCGGGTTCGGTGGATGGCGGACTCTGGCGTCCGCGTAGCAAGAAGGACAGGCCGGTGAGGACGATCACGCCCCCGATGATGGTCGCGACGCCGGGTGCCTCGTCGAGAACCAGCCAGGCGAGGACCGAGGCGATCACGGGCTCCGCCAGAACGGCGCTCCATACTACCGAGGCTTCGACGTAACCCAGCGCCCAGTTGAATACCGTGTGGCCCAGGATCTAGGGACCGAGGGTTATCACGATCAGCCAGAACCAGGTCTCTCCCGAATATCCCCACAGCCCGTCTCCAGCGAGCAACGCGGCGGACGCGAGCGTGGCCGCCGCAGCGGAATAAAGCACTATCGAATAAGGCAGAACGCCCACCGGTTCCGCCGCCGACCTCTGCGAGCGCCCGACGAGTACGTAGACCGTGAACGTGGCGGCCCCGAGAAGTGCCAGCGCGTTCCCGAAGATAGCAGTCCCTCCAGCCGAGCCGTCCTGTGCGATGAGTACGGTTCCCGCGAGCGCCACGAGGATGCCGACGAACGACAGCGGCGAAGTCTTCTCACCGAGGAAAAGGTAGGCCAGTATCGCCACGAAGACCGGCGAATTGCAGACGAGCACCACGCTCGCCGCCACGCTGGTGTAGTCGAGGGAGACGATCCAGAACCCGAAATGCGCCCCGAGCGCGACCCCGGAAGCGAGCCCGATATACAGCGTCTTCCCCCTCGGGAACTGCTCTTTTCTCGCCAGGGCTGGCGGCAACAGCACCAAGACGCCGAGGGCGCAGCGCCAGAAAGCAACGGCGAGGGCTGGCGCTTCAGAGAGGCGGATCAGGATCGCGGATGCAGAGACCGCAAGCACGCCGACGGCTACCGCCGGGAGCGCGATCCTACCCCATGTTTGATCCTGTACCAAACCAGCGCCCCCGTCTCCCGCATGAACTGTCCCCGCCGCGACCACGGCTTTCGCCACATCGGGCTAGAGTACACGGGCTCCGCCAACGCCGCGAGGCCCGCCTCCCCGAACGCCCCAACCGTCCGCACGCAATGCAGGGGATCAGTGACCACCCACACCTTCCCCACACCCAGCCGCCGCGCCATCTCGGAGACCAGCCAGGCCGAATCCCATGTACTCCTGGCCTCGTCTTCGAGGACGATGGTCAGTTCAGGCACGCCCTCCTGCTCGAGTATGCGTGCCATAACCTCGGCCTCGCTCGGCGGATGCTGTCCCAGCCCTCCCGTCGGTATCAGGAGATCCAACCTCCCATCCGCGTACATCCGCCCTGCGTGCCTGGCGCGGGCTTCGAGCGTGCTGCTCGGGCTCCCACCGGAGAGTACCTGCGCCCCGAGGACCACAGCCACCCGGGGCGGCTCCCCATCGACGTACTTCAGGATCTCCCCTCCCCTGTACACTCTCAGCAGGCGCACTATGTCCCTGACCGCTCCAGCCAGCCGCGCGAGCATTATGGTCGCCCCCCACGGAATATGTCCCTGGCGCGGTTGAGATCCTCCGGCGTGTTCACGTTCATCAGGAAGGTCTCTGGATCTCCAAATCGCCACAGTTCTTCGTCAACAAACTCAACGCCGTCGAGCGTCCGCAGCAACTCCCGCACCGCACCAATCCCCTCGTCCAATGAAGAGGTGATGGCTGGCAGTACCCCTCGATCATAGGCCGCGCACAGGGGATGTGGCCGCCCTTCAAACATCGGAACAGCGGCGGAAGCCCCGACCAACACGCGTTCCAGAAGAAAGGCGATGAGAGCCTGGGGAAGAAATGGAAGATCCCCAGCCGCCACGAAGACGAGCTGATGACTGGCGGCCTTAAGCCCCGCCTCCATGCCAGCCAGCGGCCCTCTGCCCGGCCTGAGATCCGGCGCCAGGCGGATGCCTTCGATCCCAGGCGCATCCTCCGGGCCGACGATTAAGATCTCATCGCATTGGGAGATCAGGGCATCGTATACCCGCCGGATGAGCGGCACGCCCCCGACTTCGAGCGGCAGCTTGGAGCGGCCCATGCGGCGGCTCTCTCCGCCGGCCAGCAGCACGCCTGTGGATTTCTCCCGAAGGCTCAGAGCCTGGCGGTGGACGCTGAGGCCCTGATGTCCCTGATGCGTCCCCGGAGTTTCTGGGTGCGGAGCCGCTGCGGCTCGGCGTGGTTGTTGCGGGCCAGACGTTTGGTGAACGCGAGATCCACGGCCGTTCGATGCAGCCTGTGGGCACGGCTCCATGTGGGCAGCCTTCCCGTGAAGAAGAGGCCGAGGTAGTAGGCTTTTCTGCGGAAGTAAGTTGGCAGTATCTGGTATTCGTTAGGGGTAATGACGCCGGCGCCGACCTCATCGCGAAGCTCGCTGCGGATGGTCCGGCGCTCGACTCCCAGCCAGATGATTATCAGGGCGAAGTAGACGAGCAGCACCAGGAGCATCACGGCGTATGCCACAGGCCCAAACAGCGTGGCCGTCAGGTTGAATATGGAATGCAGCATCATGGCGGCAAGCAGGCCGAGGATCGGAAGGATCACCTTCAGCGCCCGGTAACGCACCCAGGTTGTGAGGCCGATCCCGATTCCCGTCAAAGAGGTGAAAGCGGCGTGACCGAACCCGCCGAAGATCCGGCGCACGATAAACGTCTCGGCCCCGAACTGCGCGTAGTACAAAATATCCTCAGCGATCGCGAACCCGAACCCCACGGCGGAACCGTACACGATGCCATCCATAACGCCCGAGAACTCCACCTCACCGCCGCGCCGGCCCACGATATAAGCTATGGCGAAGATTATCGCCAGGGCCAGTCCCTTGGCGCTCTCCTCCACCACGGGCGCGACGACGACCGAAGTCACCACGTTCGCAGCCTGAGAACCCACCATCGCACTCAACGTCATCGAGGCGAGGGTGTTGAAAACCAGCGCTATGACCACAGCGACCGTAAAGCCCCATACGAAGACGGCCACGACGTAGCGCAGCGGCTCGCGTTCGTAGAGATCGGCAGCCCGTATAAACAGCAGATAAAGGACTGCCTGCAAGATCCCAACGCCGATGAGCGAGGGGCTCACGCTCTTCTCCAGACGCTCTTCTCATACTGCATGACGAGCAGTATACCCACACTTGATAGAATACCCGCACCCGAGACAGGAGGGAAAATCGTTGGAGCGGGACCCGCAGGATCGCGGCTCGATACAAAGCTCTCTTGGTTACCTTACCCACGGTGTATACGTGCTCGCCACGCGCAGGGGACGAGCCACCAGCGGCATGACCGCGGCCTGGGTGACCCAGGTATCCGAAAGGCCGCCATGCCTGGCGGTCTCAGTGCGCGAGGACCGATACACCCACGACCACATCCTCCAGAGCGCAACCTTCGCCCTCAGCGTTCTGCGCGAGGATCAGGTGGACGTGGCAACCCACTTCGGCGACGCCAGCGGCGAGTACGCAGACAAGTTCCTCGGCATCCCATACGGCCTCACCCCGAACGGCTCCCCGCACCTGCTCGACTGCCTGGCATACCTCGACTGCAGGGTTCTGGATACTGTACGGGCCGGAGACCACACGGTGATAGTCGGAGAGGTCACGGCAGGAGAGCGCCTGGCCGAAGACCATCCCCTCCTCTACGACCCAAGCGAATACGAAGGAGCCCTGAGTTAGTTGGCCGGAACTTCACCATCCGCGAGGCTCCGGGATTTTGGCTACGAACTTCCCCAAATCCCACAACCCGCTGGCTCGTACGTCCCAGCCGTCCGAACGGGAACCCTGATCTTCACCGCGGGCCAACTTCCTTTCCGCGATGGCGAACTTGCCTTCACGGGCAAGGTCGGCGACATGGTCTCCGTGGACGATGCGCGGGAAGCCGCCCGCCTCTGCGCCCTCAACGCGCTCGCCGCCGCAGCCGCCGAGACAGACGGACTGGCCGGCATCGCCCGCGTCCTCAAGGTGACCGGCTACGTGGCCTCCGTCCCGGGATTCAACGGCCAGCCACAGGTTCTGAACGGCGCTTCCGAGCTCATCGGCGAAGTCTTCGGGGAAGCAGGGCTTCACGCCCGCTCAGCAGTCGGGGTCGCCGAGTTGCCCCTCGGGGCTCCGGTCGAGGTCGAGATAGTGGTCGAGGCTGGCTGACGCCCCGCCCCCTGACGTTCCGGCCATGAGCGGTACAATCTAATTGTTTCAGCGTATGAATGAGGAGAGATCTTGAGCGTTGCCCAGCAGCAAAAAGAAAAAATCCGGTTCTATACAGGGAACTACTGCCCGTTTTGCCGGAGGGTCAAGAAAGAGCTAGACAGGTTGGATCTTGACTACGAGCAGGTCAACGCCGATGCGGACGGTCGCTGGGAAGTGATTGAGCTCTCCGGTCAGAGGGCCATCCCGATCGTGACCATCGACGATGAAGTTCTGGTGGACTCGACCCAAATCGTCCGCGAGCTGCGCAGCCGCTACCAATAGCGGCGGGGCATCAGCCTTCCGGCTCTTCCTCCTGCTCGTTCCCCAGTGCTTTCAGGGCGTACGTCGCGTAATAGGAGACCGAGTCTTCGTCACCGCTTTCGAGGAAGGTGCGGGCCTTGCCCACCGAATCTACTACGAGATCCGGAAACTCGAGGACGAGCGCCTCGCCCCAGTCATC
Organism: Rubrobacter sp.; assembly: GCA_013695335.1. Lineage (GTDB taxonomy): Bacteria > Actinomycetota > Rubrobacteria > Rubrobacterales > Rubrobacteraceae > JACDGB01. Next base: position 7,825 of record JACDAR010000261.1, on the reverse strand, counting down.
CGCGGGGCGCCACGATCCCTCCGCCCCGCTGTTGCGCCGGATGACCTCACCCACGTAGCAGCCAAGGCCGTACACGAGCCCGTCGAGAACTGGCTCAGGGTCATCCGTGTCCTCCTCCAGGACGGCCCTCAAAAGTTCCTCCGTAAGCGGTAGTCCCTCCGGCGCATAATCCAGGTCAGTGTCCCAGTGACGCTCCGCAGCCTGCCGAAACAACTCAGCGCACTGCTCAGGCTGCGCGGGGTCAGCGTGCAGGAGATCCAACTCAAACAAGGCTGCGGGTGACCGCTCGAACAGAAACGAAATCTCCCTTGGAACAGGGTACGCGCTGACCAGTTCCAGGTTGGCCCCTACCCCCAGCGCATCTCGCATCGCCGAGACAGCCTCGACCGCCCTCTCTTTCCTGGCCGTGTCCCAGGGGCCAGTCTCCACCTCGAAGAAAAAGTCTTCATCATCCCGGCGCAGGTGGATGGGCACCACTACTCGGCCTTGATCCGTGCGGATCTCCTTGAAAAGCTCGACGATCTCACCTCCGCGGGATTCCAGCTCACCAGCGACCCGCAGTATCGCCGAGGGCCGCTGCGCGTCGCGTTCGATCTCGACGGAGGACCATTCTCCCCCGGTCGCGCGCTCCCCACTTTCCTCGACCATGCGACAAACTCCCCCAGCGTGGAACCTCTGCGATCCGCGGATTCTAGCATCCACGCCGATTTGCCGAAAGCATCCACATGGACTAACCTCTAGCATCGTGCGAGAGATAATCCTGATCCGTCATGGCCAGTCCACAGCCAACGCCAGCGGCGTGTGGCAGGGTCAGCTCGACTACCCGCTATCCGAAGAAGGACGCAGGCAGGCGCGCCACGCTGGCCTCGCCCTGTCAAATGAACAACTCGACGCCTTCTACTCAAGCCCGCTCTCCCGCGCCTTCGAGACGGCCAGTATCGTTTCTCGGGAAGCAAATTTCGCGGGGGAGATAACCCCCGTCGAGGGATTGACGGAACGCCACGGCGGCGTGTTGCAGGGTCAGTCCTGGGAAGAACAAGAGGCTCGCAATCCCGAGTTCGCCCGCAAGTTCCTCTCGCTCCCGGAAGAGGAACGCTGGGCGATGGCAGGGGCCGAGACCGACGAGGAAATCCTGGATCGGTTCGAGCGCGCTATCTCGGGGATCATCAACCGCCATCCAGACGGGGCGCGCATAGTGGCAGTCTCACACGGGGGCGTGATGCGCGCCTTCCTGCGCGAACGCTTCGGCCCTGACGTGCTTCCAGGGAACACGCGGGCGGCGAACGCCTCCATCACACGCATCGAGTGGGATGATAACGGCGCCGAGCCGCGCCTGGTAAAACTGGCTTCCACGACACACCTGCCGGAAGGACGAAAGCCAGGCGCATCCAACGTGGAATAGGCTGGACCCTCTCCCCAGCCTCGGGCTTGCTGCTAGCCCAGCAGGCGAACCTTGCGGGCGTTGGGGCCGCGGTCGTTGCGACCGACCTCGTATTCGACCTCACCGCCCTGTTCGAGCGCCGAGGGATCACCCTGCACCTCGGAGTTGTGGACGAAGAGATCATCGCCCGTGGGACGCACCAGAAAACCGTACCCCTTATCAGAATCGAACCACTTCACGCGGCCCTGCTCCCTTGGCAATGCTTCCGCATCTGCGCCCGCGCCGTCCGCTGATGCTGCTGCCTCGGTTGGTCCGTTAATGGGACTCTCTGCCGGGCTATCGGGGCTGGCTGGCGCCATGACCTGCGGCAGGGTGAGCGTGAGGCCAGCTCCGTCGGTGGAGCCATCCTCGGAGATCGCTTCGAGGACTATGGAATCCTCAGCGATCTTCACGACCACGGCCTCGACGCCCGACCAGTACTGGCGCCAGATCGGGTCGTCAGCCACCGCCGGATCGAACCACATACCCCAGCCGTCTTGCTCCCCGTGGTCGAGGACGCCCTCGAAGACGCTCTCGGGTTCGCTGCGACCCCGCTCACGACGGTATATGTCGTTGCGGGAACGGAATGATTGCACGCTTGAGGCACTGGTGCCGAGGGCGTCGGCGATCCAATCGTCAGCCTTGCCCTGGTCGACCCACTCCCGGATCTGCTTCATGTGTGGTTTGAGCGCGATGCGCTTTTTCGATTCTGCCATGCCCGCGATGCTCCTCGCTGATCTCTCTGGGAAGTTTGCAGCCCCTCTGATTCGTGCAATATCGTCACGCCTGATGTGGCAAATTACTGCTTAAACTCCGGGATATCTTATCACCTCGAGCCAGCCGGGTCAGGCACGCCGAACCAGAAGCATATTTAGCCCTCGTCTTCGCCCCGCGACTTGCCAGGGGCTCCTTCCCGACCGGACTCCGGGGAAGCGGGCGCGCTTTTGTCCCCGGTCTCTTCACGCACCCCCGGAGCGTCGGTAGCCTGCGCGTCCTGAACCCGCGTTGGCTCGTCACCTTTCTTCGGGTCGTTCCGCACAGCCCGCCGCGCCTCCCGGTCCTCGGGAGAGGGCTTCGGCGTCCCACCTGATGCTTCTTCTCCTTCTTCCGCCACCTCGTCTTCGGAGGCGGGCTCGGGAGGTTGTGGGAAATCCGTCAGCCCGTCGTGGGCTATGTCTTCGAGCATCTCGCCGACTATGGGCGCGGGGAGATCGAGGTGGAGCGCGAGGTTTTCCGCGTTCGCCAGCGCCTCGTATTCATCAGTTCCATCCCCGAAACCAAGGGCCGCGAGCGCCTGCGCCACGTTGCGCGAGGGAACCAGCGTGTTCCCCTCCGCGGCGACGCGAAGGTACTGCACGTGGAGAAAGTCGAAACCGGAGATCACACCGACCACGGGCTCGGTTTCGTAGATGCGGCGCCTTATGAAAAGCCTTGTGTCGTGGGAGTTGGCCCAGCGCTTGAGTACTTCCTTCTCGTCGAGATAGTTGTACTGGGCGACCCTGTGCTGAAACTGCCCGAGTAGCTGCCCCGTCATCACCCGCAGATCGTCGTCCCCGAAGAACCAGTCGTTGGTCTCCACGTTCATGATGCCGCTGACGCGCGGGATGGTGAGCGGCTCCTCCTCATCCTGCCACCTCTCCCCGAAGCGCCGCACGGTCTCGCGCACCTCGTCGGCGGAGCGGCTGCTCTTCATCAGGACAGCCTCGTAGATCACCAGCGCCGCAGTCTCGTGCGCCCTGGCGAGATCGTCCACCCGCCGCGCCGCCCGCTCCAGCCGCCGATCGTAGTCTTCCAGGTTCTTTACCTTCCAGGCCGCATCCACCACGGTTCTATCCGCCAGTTCGACCATCACGCCTCCTGATCATTCATGCAAAGGGTGCCTTCGGACATTCAATATACAGCATATTCCAGGGAATCAGAGTCCCTCCCTGAGTGTGTAGACGCCAGGGGCCGTCTGGGCGAACGGGCTCTCCGGGTTGTCCCTCACGTCCACCGAGAGCCTGGCGCGCATGGTGTTATGCGGCGTCCGCCCGGCGCTCTCAAGGTACCCGGATGCGAGCGCTATCTCCGTGATATCGGTGTAGTGGAGGGGATGCCCGACCTCCAGCAGCACCTCCCTCGCGGCGGTCTTGAAATCCACTGCCTATCCGGCTACCCGGCGGTTCCCACTCGAACCTCGGGGTATGCCCCGATGAGGCCCACGTAGGTACAACGCTCGGCCAGCTTCTCGAGCGCCCTCTTGACCCGCTCGTCCTCGGGGTGACCCTGGAAATCTACGAAGAACACGTAGGTCCAAGCCTGACGGCGGCTGGGTCGGCTCTCGATGCGGGTAAGGTTGATCCCCTCGTCAGAAAACGCGGACAGGGAATCTCTCAGGCCGCCCGGCCTGTCGTTGAAAACGAAGACGAGGCTCGTCTTGTCCCTGCCTGTGCGGCCAGCCCACGTCCGTCCGAGCACTATGAAGCGCGTGGCGTTGGCGCGGGCATCCTGTATGTTGCGGGCAAGAACCGTGAGGCCGTGCGCCTCAGCAGCGAGCACGCTCCCCACCGCCGCGACCCCTGGCTCTTCTGCGGCCCGCCTGGCTGCCTCCCCAGTGGATTCGACCTCTTCGAGGCGCGCCACCGGAATCTCGCGGCGCAGCCAGGTTCCCGACTGTGCCAGGGCCATAGGGTGCGAATATACAGACGTGATACCTCCCAGATCCGTCTCCCTGGAGAGCAGATTCTGGGAGACTGGAAGGTAGATCTCCCCGCATATCTTGAGCGGGCTGTTCATTAGCTCGTCCAGCGTGTGGGTGACTGTTCCCTCCATCGAGTTCTCCACGGGGACTACGCCGTGCTGGGCCTCGCCACGTTCCACGCGGGCGAAGACCTCAGCGACTGTGGCCTGCGGTTCCAGGTCAACGCTGGTTCCGAAAGAGCGGCGGGCGGCCTCGTGGGTGAACGTGGCCTCCGGCCCCAGGTACGCGATCTTCAGGCTCGCTTCGAGGGAAATGGAGCTGGATATGATCTCCCGGAAAACGGCCTCCAGCCCGCGCTGCGGGAAGTCTCCATCGCCAAGGCTCACCACCCTGTCGAGAACCTTGCGCTCTCGCGCGGGGACGTAGGTATCCAGCCCGTGTTCGCGCTTGAGTTCCCCCACGCTGCGGGCCAGCCGTGCCCGGCGGTCGAGGAGGCGCACTATCTCAGCGTCAACCGCGTCTATGTCGTCCCGGAGTCCATCCATCCCGCCCTGGCCCTTGTCTTCTTCAGCGAACATGGCGATGCTCCGTGGTCAAGTAATGTCTGGACGGTGATCTATGAACGATCATGGCGCTCTGCGGCCTCCCGGGAGATGGTGAACTTGCGGGGTTCTAGTGCGGAGAAACGCAGTCGGAACTCAGGCGCCGACGCGCTCCTCCTGGGTAAATCGCCGGGCCGCCACGGTCTCCATACGCATGATTGCGCGCAAGTTACCAGAACTTCCGGTGCGATGTCAAAGGCCGAGGAGGAGCAGAACCGCCACCACGGCGGCGAGCCCGAAGCGATAGTAGGCGAACGCGCGCAGGCTGTGATCCTGAACAAAGCGCAGGAAGAACCTGATGGCGAGGTACCCGACCACAGCCGAAGTCAGGAATCCAGCCCCGAAGTTGATCGACTCGGATGTGCCCATGCCATCCGCCAACGCCTCTCTGAGTTGGAGAGTTCCCGCCCCCGCGATGATCGGCACGCTCATCAGGAAAGAGAACCGCGCTGCCTCCTCGCGCTTGAGCCCGAGAAAGAGTCCGAGCGTGATCGTGGCCCCAGAACGAGAGACGCCAGGGACCAGCGCAGCCGCCTGCGCGACCCCGATGCCAATGGCCTCCCCAAACCCCAGCTTCGACGCATCGCGGCTCCGCCGTCCCACAGCCTCGCCCACTATGAACAGAACCCCCACAAGTACAAGGTTGAAGACGACTACCCAGGGGCTGCGCACCACGCCTGCGAAAAAATCTTCCAGGAAGTATCCGAGCAGGGCAGCGGGAACCGTGGAGGCAAGTAGAAGCCAGGCGAGCCGCGCATCGGGCTCGGAGATGCTTCTCCGGGCAAGAGATCGCAAAAACGCCGCAGCCATCCGCAGGAGATCCCGCCAGAAATACAAGATCACCGCGACCAGCGTCCCCAGATGCAACGCCACGTCGAAGGATAGCCCGAAGCGCTCCTGATTCAACCCGAGAAAATACTGCCCAAGCAAAAGGTGGCCGGAGCTGGAGACCGGCAGAAACTCGGTGAGTCCCTGGACGACGCCAAGAACTATCGCTTCAAAAAACTCGAGCATGACGGATATCTTAGCCGGTCAGCGGGCTTCCAACACACGGCGCGTTGCTACGGACGGCTAAGCTCCGTCAGGGCGCGGGAGTCTTTGAGGGTTATGCGTCCAGTTTCGATCCCTATTACCTCGCGGGCGCGCATGTCGTTGAGAACCTTGGTTACTGATTCGCGGGTGGATGCGACCATCGCAGCGAGATCCTGATGCGTCAGGCGGAGGTCGATGGTCACGGAATGGTCACCGTTCTCGCGCTCGCCAAACTTGCGGGCTAGGATGGGCAGGAGGTTGGCGAGACGCACCTCTGTCTCACGGGGCAACAGGCACTTCACCAACTCTTCGTACTGCACAAGCCGCAGTTCGAGGAGCGTCATGATCTTGAACGCCACCCTTGGTTCCTGGCGCACGGCCCGCTCCACGAACACTTTTGGCACCTTCGTGACCTGGCACTCGGTGACTGCCTCGGCGTAGGCGCGCTGCTTGGTCTCGCCCTCGAAGGCAAGATGGCCGAAGATGTCCCATGGCCTCAGCAGCCGGAGGGTGGCCTCCTTGCTCCCAGAATATGGCCTGAACAGCTTCAGTACGCCCGAGACGAGCACGTAGAGCGCGTCACCGTACTCACCCTCGCGGTATACGGCGTCACCGGGACGGTAGGTTCTCGTGGCGGTGGCGATGCCCATGCTGCTCAGGATATCGAGCAGATCCCGGCATTCGCGTTCCTGAAGCTCCCGGTAATCCGGGAGGAAGGGATCAGCCTCCAACATCCTCACCACCGATCCTACAAATTTCCACAGGGTTGATAATCGCCGAAACGCCTTTCATGCCGCCAATCTGCTACATGTTGCTACATTGTACCTTATCGTCAAAGGTCAGACCTTCTCTTTTCAGAGCGCATCATTCGCGGCTGCGCTAGAATGTCAGTGGAACCTGAAAACGCGGAGAGGAGACGAGTTGCGCGAACGTGTGGCCATGGGGATCATGGTTCTGATCATGATCTTCCTCTTCGCCTTCGTTTTCGCGGTTCTGGGCAAGGGCGAATACGAGCCTGGCGCATTAGCCCCACCGCCCTACGAACTCGTGGACCCCGCCTGATCCAACGCCCCTTCGCCTGGACCGCGCTCGACGGCGACCTCGTAAGAACTCATCTTCGGATGCCCTGAAAGCAAGTCCCCACCGCCGCTCCTGCCATGCGCTTTCCTGAACTCGTCGCTTGCGACCCACGATTCGAATGCTTCGCGGTCGCGCCACCGGGTAACGACCAGCACCTCATCGCCTTCCTCGGAGCGGAGAACCTCCATTGAGACGAAACCGGGAAAATCCTGAACGTAGCCTCGGCTTCCGGCGAACCGCCTGACAACTTCGTCCGCCGCCCCTTCTTTGACGGGCAGCCTGTTTACGATGGCGATCATGGCTCTCCCTCCCTGCTGGCTAGCGGGCGACTACTATGCCGCTGCCGCCAACGCGTTTCGCCATCTTGAGCGCCTTCAGGGTCTCGGTCACAAGTTCCGCCGCGTTGCGGCCGTGGGCCGGATATTCCGCGACGCCAGCGTCAACTTCGAAAGTCCCGTGCGCCTGGATGGTTTCGAGTACGCGCTCAGCGACCCCGTATGCAGCCTCGCTTCCCTCATCAGGCAGGATGGCACAGATCTCATCGTCACCGAACCTGGCAATGGATACGCCCTCGGACACAGAGGCCCGCACGGCATCAGCGAGGAAGCGTATGGCATCCCTTGCCTGGTCCACCTCTCCCGCCGCCACGGCCTGCGAGAAGCTCGCAACATCGAAGACGACTATGGAGAACCTGTGGTACGAGGTGATGGCCCGTGGCAGTAGCAGGCGGTTGAAGAGGTCCCGATCCGGCAACCCTGTCAGAAGATCGGTGGCGGCAGCCTGGCCAAGCGCTTCTTCCATATCTGTGCGAACTATGGCGTCGAAGGCTTCGAGGGCCGCCTCGGCCACCCAGTCCGTCGCCTGCATCAACTTCACGAAGAACCGGGCTACCTCGGCCCCGTCGAAGGCTGAGATGTTGACGTTCTCCTCCACGGATTGCCATACCGCGCGACGGAGGGAAACGAAATCTTCGATCACCCCGACGCTGTCCCGCCCGAGCTCGTGCTGGTA
>JACDAR010000255.1 GCA_013695335.1 Rubrobacter sp. | reverse complement strand
CGCACGGGGATCCCATCCCAACCGCCGACGGCACGCTGGAGCCGGACCCATCCTTCCCCCTGACGGACGCTGCGGAAGGAAGAAAAGTCCGTATCCACAAGGTCGGTGACGATGACGACTCGGTGCTTGAGTATCTGGGCGATCGGGGTTTGATCCCAGGCCGAAAGATCCTCGTGAAAGAGAGCCGCACCCTCGACAGCGTGGTCACAGTCGAGGATGAAGACGGAGGAATCCACTCCTTCGGGGGTAAGATCTCGCGTCAGGTATTCGTCCGTCCAGCCCGTTGAGCGGGGAGTGGCGGCGCGAAGAATACGCTATCGGCACGTACAAAGCCCGCCTGGACATCGATACCATCCACGGCTTCCTGAAAGGGGGTCCATCTCGGAAACCCGGCAGGCATGAAAAGAGCCGGGGCTGTTATACCCCGGCCCATGTCCGCAGGACACTGCTTAGCTGCTAGAAGCCTCGGCCAGGGCCTTGATCCGGATAAACAGCGCACTCTTCTTCTGGTGGAGGCGGTCCGCCAATTACAGAGGCTCTCTCTCCCTGTCCAATGATGCATGGTGCAGTTGTTTTGAGTTCGCGTTCTCCAGCGCGAGCCTTGCCAGGAGCGGCCAGGGCCGGAAGGGCCATAGCGAGCCCCATCGCCACCATAACCAACACCACCGTAGCCAACATTGTTATGCGCCTCATGCTAAACGCAACTCCTTTCTTTGGGGCGGGGTGATCGTCCCCACCATTAGTAGCCACATCTTTTAATATGACACGCCCAAGAGGGCTTGTATATAGGCTATGGTTGTCTCTATTCATGAACTTCCGAGAGGGCTCGTACGGGGCTACGGACATACCGGAGGGAATCCTGCGCCGTTCGGTGGAGAACTAGCTAGTCTTAGTGAATGCTCGCCACCCTCGACGCGCAAGGACTCTACCGGAACTACGGGTTCGCGGAGCTTGGAGAGCCCGGCATCTGATAGCGGTCTGTACGCGCCGGGGCTCTCGTCAATTCAATCGCTGCGGGCCGTCACTATGTCGTTGCGGGCGGCCCAGAGGTCGAGATCCTGCTTCTGGATGGCGGCTGCCATCATGCCGGGGAATTTATCTGGAGTGCAGGCGAATGTCGGGACGCCTAGCGAGGCCATCGCCGCCGCCTGCTTGCGGTCGTAGCTCGGGGCGCCGTCGTCGCTGAGGGCGAGAAGGCAGATCATGGTGACGCCGCTGTCCACTATCTGGGCCGTCCTCTCCAACATGGCCCCGGAGAGGGCGCCCTCATAGCAATCTGTGACGAGCACCATGACCGTTTCGTTGGGACGGGTGATGATGCCCTGGCAATACGCCAGCGCGCGCGGCGTGTCGTTGCCGCCGCCTAGCTGTGCCCCGAAGAGCAGGTCCACGGGATCTTGCAGATCCTCCGTGAGATCCGCGACGGAGGTGTCGTAGACGACCATCCTGGTGCTGACGGCCCGGATGGAGGCGAGAACGGCCCCGAAGATCCCAGAATATACAACGCTCGTCGCCATCGAACCGCTCTGGTCCACGCAGAGGACGATGTCGCGCAGCTTCGCGGTCCTCTTCTTGCGCGCGTGCCCGACGAGCTTCTCGGGGATGACCGTCCCGCTCACCGGCAGATAGTTCTTGAGGTTGGCGCGGATGGTTCGGTCCCAGTCTATGTCCGCCGGACGCGGGCGGCTCGTGCGGGCTGCGCGGTTCAGGGCGCCGCGCACCGCTTGCTCCGTTTCCTGCGCTAGTCGGCGTTCCAGTTCCTCGACTACCTTCCGCACTACCAGGCGGGCTGATTCTTTGGTCTTCTCCGGGATGACGCGGCCAAGCGACATCAGGGTGGCGACGAGATGCACGTCGGGCTCGACGGCATCGAGCATCTCAGGTTCGAGGAGCATCCTTTCCAGGCCGAGACGGTCCAGCGCGTCCTTCTGCATAACTCGCACGACTGGAGAGGGGAAATAGGTGCGGATGTCGCCGAGCCAGCGCGTGACGTTGGGGAGTGATCCACCATGACCGACGTTCTTGCCGTCCTTCTCGCCACCGTACAGCGCGGCGAGAACGCCGTCCATACCCCGGTCTTCCCCAGCTAGCCCGCAGCCGATGGTCTCCTCCGAATCGCCGCCGAGGACGAGCCGCCAGCGGCGCAGGCGTTCCTTCTCATCCATCATGCCTCACCCCCAGTATCCGCGCGAGGACTGGCAGCGTCCGGGACGCCCGCCGATGATCAAGGTCTCCCGCGCCGTTGTCTCCTTGCGCATGGCCGGTCTCTCCCCCACGTCCCAGGTTCCTGACCTTCTCGCCCATGGCGCGGCGTTCGGCTGGCTCGAAGTCCGAGAAGGCGCGGCGGATGAGCGGGAGGAGATCCGTGAATGTCTCGGGAGAGAGGGCCGTGAGCCAGGCATCGAGGGCGCGCCAGAGGCCGGTTTGATGGAGTAGGATCAGGCCGCTCCCCCGCAGCACACCCTCGACCCACGCTGCTGCCTCCGGCGCGGGGACGGCCGGCGAGAGCGCGAGCCCGGCGAGACACCGCAACGCCTCTTCATCGAGCGCCCCGGCTTCGAGCAACAGCCGACAGCACCAGCCTCGCACGAGGGCGTGGACTGCCTCGTTCTCCGCGAGCGGGCGCAGGACGGCGCGCCATCGCCCGGCCATATCGGGGCGGTCGAGCATGTTGACGCACTCCTCGACGGCGGCGATGCTCCCGGCCATCTCCCGCGCCGCGTCGTCATGGGACGCGCACGCACCTGGGAGAGAGACGACTGCTCGCTCGAAGAGGGCATCCACCACGGGGAGGACCTGGCCTGTACCGGTGCCGCGCACGTCGCCGTAGCGGGCGACGCGGGCGAGCGGGGGAAGGGCGTCCATCAGGAGCCGGACGTCGGCGGAGGCTGCGCTGTCGCGCACCCGGTCGAGCAGGTGGGTCACCGAATCTTCGGGGTGGCGGGCGAGGATGGAGGCGTCGAGGAGCGCGGTGAGGCGCGGCAGGTCGGCGGTTTCGGCGAAGACGCGGACGCGGGCCGAGGATGCAGACTCCACCGTGTTGCCCCAGACGTTGGCTTCGATCAGGGTGACGGACAGCTCGGGACGCCACTTTATGGTCCAGACTTCGTGGAACGTGCCGCTCTTTCCAGAGACGGTGCGCGGCTCGCCCCAATCTATGCCGAGCAGGCGCAGCCTGTGGAGTAGCTCGCTTCGGGATCTTCCACCATCTTCGCGCAGATCGAGGTCGAGGTTACGTTCCTCGGCTGACGGCTTCAGGCGCAGGCGTTTTTGCAGCCGTTCGAGATCGTGCTGAAGTGGTACCGTCGGCGTTTCGGCGGGGACTTCGCCTAGCTTCTCGCCTATTTCGAGGCGGGTACGGATGAGATCCAGCTTCTCCGTCTCTCCCGCGCACAGCGTCGCCAGGGCGGCTTCGCGCAGCTCGTCGAGGCCGGGGGCGGGAAGGTCTCTGAGCGCGGCCAGCGTGTTCGCCAGCCTGGCGGCCTCGACTACGTTCGCTGGTGAGGCGTCGAGGTCTTCGGAACGCAACAGGCGGGCGACGTGGGTGATCCAACGGGTTGCGCCCGTCCCATCGAAAGCCCAGAGATGCTCGTAGTAACCCGGGGAAGCTATCCCGGCGCCGTAGCCGGAACGGTACGAGAGACGGGAGTTGGTCCAGGGGATCCAGGTCGCCGAAGTCTTTCTCCGCTTCAAACCTTTGAGAATCGTGTCGTCGGCCTTCGCAGTGTGCTCTTCGACGATGAGCGCGGGGGCGTGCCACGCCCCGCAGACTACTGCTATGTTCTCGTGTCCTTCGCGGCGGACCTTGCGTATCTCACGGCGCATGTACGCCTCGCGGCGGGCTTCGCGCGGCGGGGGTTCGTAGCCTTCCCGCAGGGCAGTCATCGCTTCGATGATGGCGTCGAATAGGTCGGTGGCGTCGCGGCGCTGCTCGACCTGACGCTCCCACCACAGCTCGCGATCATCGTATCCGGCGGCTTCGGCGAGAAGGCCGATCGGGTCTTCCCGTACCCCAGACTCATCGTCTTCCCCGTCGAAATCGGACGAACGCGGCAGGTCAACGAAACGCGTCGTCACGCCGCGCGTGTGGGCGTGGCGGAGCGCCTGCCACTCCGGCGAGAACTCGGCGAAGGGGTAATAGGCGGCGTCCTGGGGGGCGTCGGGAGGATAGACGAGCAGGGCGACCGGCGGTTTCATCTTCGGGCGGACGATGAGCGGCAGCACGTCCGCGGCGTCCGGCGGCCCCTCGACGAGAACTGCGTCAGGGCACATATTTTCGAGGGCCGAGAGGAGGCTCTTCGCGCCGCCTGGGCCGTGGTGACGGATGCCGAAGACCCGGACGGTCATCGTTCAGACTACCTCGCGGCACTCGCGGTAGAGATCCT
>JACDAR010000216.1 GCA_013695335.1 Rubrobacter sp. | reverse complement strand
CGCCGTCAACACCGAAATGAAGACCGCCGAGGCCGCGACCGCCAGGAAGAGCCGGGTGGACACCGATGAGTTACGCCCGACAGCGGCGCCTCCCACGCTCATAGCTCTGCCCCGATGTACTCTATGGCTTCTTCCCGCCCGGCTTTGAGCGTGAAGGTCCACCAGGCAAGCTCGTCGAGCATAGTGTCTGCGCTGCTGGTGAGGAAGTCGTAGTCTGACAAGGATTTGCCTTCCTTCCTCACGCCAAGCAACGGACCCATGCCGATATGGACGCCGGTGCGGGTCGGTGCCATCTGGAGTTCTATGCACACGGGGCGCAGTTGCTCGACAGCCCGCGCCCCGCCTACGCCTCCGTAACCAACGAACGCGGCTGGTTTCCTGTGGCATTCGGGGCTGACATGGTCGAGCGCGTTCTTCAGCACCCCCGGCATGCTGTGGTTGTATTCGGCTGTGACGAAGAGATTTCCGTCCAGCTCGTCCAGCTTCCCGCTCCAGCGCGAGGTTTCGTGGCCGGTCGGGGGATGCTCTCGCAGGTGGGAAAGTGGGTAGTCTCGAAGGTCTACTATCTCGAAATCGAGTCCTTCGCGCCCGGAGGCGATGTCGAAGATCCAGCGTGCAGGCTTATCGCCGAAGCGTCCCTCGCGAATCGTACTGATTATGATGCGTATTTTGGGATTGTTCACGATTACTCCTCATTGGCGCGCCGTTCGGCACGGCCGTAGTTCATGCGGAACAGTTCGATCACGGCTTCCACGTCATCTCGGCCGTTCATGCGCCTTCTTACCCATCCGGAGTCCGGGAGCGGGTCGTATACAGATTCCCGTCCCTGTGCGATCAACTCGTTCCGGATCTTCTTCGGAAACGGAAGATCCGCAAAACTGGAGCCGTGCAGGTGCCCCAGCTCTACCTTGCCGTATTTGAATTGCAAGCCGCCCCTCCCGGTGTCGCCTGTGCTTACGCCAGGCCAGCTCGTTACGTCGCGCTCGATGGTTGTCAATGGTTCCTCGACCATGGCGATACTCCCTCCATTGCTCGATGTGCCCCCATCGTGGACCGCGAGGAAGATGGTTGCATCGTGCGGGGGGACGGTTTTCGTCCTGTCCCAAAGTACGGTGCGCAAGGAGATAGCCGCCGAAGGCTTGACGGTGACTGGTTGCTCTGGTAGCTTGCTTGCCAGTGAGAACCGACCTTTAACGGCGTCCCGTGAGGCGCGAAGGGGTTACGATTTGGACCGAACGAGCGTCCACGAACACACCCGGTCACGGGTGTTGTCAGCAGACGATATCAGCCGTTCCCTACGGCGCATCGCGCACGAGATCCTCGAAAGAAACGCATCATCCCTGCAAGACCTCGCTCTCGTCGGGGTGCTGACGCGCGGCGTGCCGCTCGCCAGGCGCATCTCGGAGAACCTCAAGCAGTTCGAGGATCTCGACGTGCCCGTGGGATCCCTGGACATCACGATGCACAGGGACGACCTCGGTGGCGAGGAACCAGAGGTGGGGGAGAGCGACGTGCCTTTCGACGTGACGGGGCGCACAGTCGTGCTCGTTGACGACGTGCTGTACACGGGCAGGACGGCGCGGGCTGCGATGGATGCGCTGCTGGAGCTTGGCCGCCCTGATGCCGTCCGGCTCGCTATCCTGGTTGACAGGGGGCACAGGGAGTTGCCGATCAGGGCGGATCACGTGGGGAAGAACGTACCGACGGCCCATAATGAGAGGGTCCTGGTGGAGCTGGAGGAGATCGACGGGGAGGACGGGGTGATCGTCGTTGCGGAATAGAGATTTTCTGACGTTGGAAGGTACGAGCCGCGAGGAACTGCGCGAGATACTGGACCTTGCCGACGACGTGGCAGATGGACGCCTGTCGAATCCACTCGCCGGGAAAACGGTCTGCCTGGCGTTTTTCGAGTCCTCGACCAGGACGGCGGCGTCGTTCGAGCTTGCCGCCAGGAGGAGCGGGGCGGATGTGATCTCACTGTCCGAAAGCGGCTCCGCCATAGCCAAGGGCGAATCTCTGGTGGATACAGTAGTGACGCTCGACAGCCTCGGCGCAGACGCCATAGTCCTCCGCCACCCGGCAGCCGGCGCGGCGAAGCTGGCATCCGGGTACACGGATGCGGCGTTGGTGAACGCTGGCGACGGTTGCGGCCAGCATCCGACCCAGGCGCTACTTGATCTGTACGCTTTGAGCCAGTCGTTCGACGGCTTCGAGGACCTCGTAGGACGCAGGGCCGTCATCGTCGGGGACGTGCTGCACAGCCGGGTTGCGCGAAGCGTGATCCCCGCGTTCCAGAGGGCCGGGATGGAAGTCGCCCTAGCCGCCCCGCGCACGCTGCTTCCGCTTGAAACGGATGCCTGGGATCTGCCGGTCCTGACATCCGTTGATGCGGCCCTGGAGTGGGGCGCGGATGTTCTGTACATGCTCAGGCTCCAGAACGAACGTATGACAGGCGACTCCCCACGCATCCCATCCATCGCCGAGTACGGCGCATATTATGGAGTCGCGCGGCGGCATCTGCGGCGGGGTGTCAGGGTCATGCATCCTGGACCGGTCAATCGGGGCGTGGAGATCTCCGGCGATGTCGTTCTCGACGAGGCTTCGCTCATCCCGAACCAGGTAGCCGCTGGCGTCGCCGTCCGTTCTGCGGTCCTCACGCTCGCCACGGGCGTCGCGCACGAAGTGGCAGCGTGACCAGCCGCAACGGACGGAGCCACGAGCTGGTGATCCGGCACGCCCGCGTACTCGACCCTTCCACGGGCCTCGACGCCGTGAAGGACGTGCGGATATCCGGCGGGCGCGTGGCGGAGGTCGGCGACGATCTGCACGGCACCCGCGAACTCGGCGCGGACGGACTGTATCTGTTCCCCGGTTTCGTTGACGTACACGCCCACTGGCGCACACCTGGCCGGGAGGACGAGGAGACCATCGAGAGTGGATCCGCATCCGCGGCGGTCGGCGGTTTCACTGGCGTCGTGATGATGCCGAACACAGATCCGGTCGTCGACAAGCCCGTCGTGGTATCTGGGTTGCTGCGCCGCATCGAACAGGAGTCGCGGGTGCGGGCCTACGTTTCCGCAGCCCTGCACGTTGGCCTGAAGGGTGAGCGTCTCACCGAGATGCGCCTGTTGAAGGAAGCTGGAGCCCTTTGTGTCTCCGACGATGGCCTCGGAACGCAATCTGCCGGGGTTCTGCGGAACGCAATGCTGTACGCAAGCTCCGCCGGTCTGCCCGTTCTGCTTCATTGTGAGGATCACACGCTGGCGACCGGCGTCGTCCACGATGGGACCGCCGCCGCGCTGGCCGGTATTCCTGGCTCCCCGGCCAGCGCCGAGGACGTGGCGACGGCTACCGCACTTGTGCTCGCCACCGAGACGGGGGCGAAGAGCCACATCACCCACATCTCGACCGGGCTTTCGGCCGCGCTCGTCAGGTTCTTCGCGGATCACGCGGACGTTACCTCGGACACCACGCCGCATCACCTGACGCTCACCGACGATCTCATCTCCAGCCTGGAAGGAACGTACAGGGTCAACCCGCCGCTCCGCCCGGAGGATCACAGGGACGCCGTCACGGATGCCCTGCGCGACGGAACCTTGGATTTCGTGGCGACGGACCATGCGCCGCACGCTTCGGAGGAGAAGGATCTCCCGCTTGAGCAGGCCGCACCCGGCTTCCTCGGCCACGAGACGGCCTTCGCCGCGCTGCACACGGAACTCGTGTTGACGGGCAAGCTCCCGCTGGCGCGGCTGGTCGAGGCCATGTCGTGTGCGCCTGGCCGGTGGGTCGGGGAGGGTGGGAGCCTGGCCGTGGGTTCCCCGGCGGACCTCACGCTCGTAGACCCTTCGGAGGAATGGACTGTGGACCGGGGGTCTCTGTCGAGCCGGTCGTGGAACAGCCCGTATCTCGGCCGCAGGCTGACGGGCCGGGTCGTGGGTACTATAGTTGGCGGAGAGTTGGTACTCGACAGGACGGGAGCGAAGTTTGGAGTACGGGCGTAGCCGGGCGGTTGTCGTCCTCGAGGACGGAGCCATATTCGAGGGATGGACCTTCGCCGGTGACGGCGAGGTCGCTGGTGAGGTGGTCTTTACGACCAGCATGGTCGGCTACCAGGAGACGATCACCGACCCTTCGTACCGGGGCCAGATCGTGCTCTTCACATACCCGCTCATCGGGAACTACGGGGTGATCCCCGGCGACGACGAATCCCACAAGGTGCAGGCAGCAGCCGTCCTGGTGCGTGAATACACCCCGCACCACAGCAACTGGGCCAGCGAACGCTCTCTCGCCGCCCTCCTCTCCGAGAGCGGCGTGATGGGTGTCGAGGGCCTCGATACCCGCGCCCTCACCCGCCACCTGCGCGACAAGGGCGCGATGCGCGGCATCATATCCACCGTCGAGAGAGACCCGCAAACCTTGCGGGAGAAGGCAAACGCGCACCCCTCGATGCTTGGCCTCGACCTCGCCTCCACGAGCGCCAACATCACGGAGCCGACCCTCATGACCGCAATCGGTGAAGAATGCTGCCGCGTCGCTGCCCTCGACTATGGCGTTAAAGGCTCGATCTACAAGGAACTTCGGAACAGGGGAGCCACGGTCCTAGCGCTGCCCGGCTCGACGAGTACGGATGAGATCCTCGATTCGGAGCCGGATGGCATCTTCCTCTCCAACGGACCCGGAGACCCTGCCGCGTTGGAGGACGCGGTGGATATCCTGCGACCGCTGCTCGGGGAAGTTCCCGTCTTCGGGATCTGCCTGGGTCACCAGCTACTCGGCCTCGCCCTCGGATGCGAGACGTACAAGATGCCATTTGGGCATCACGGGGCCAACCATCCCGTGCGAAACCTCCGAACCGGACGAATCGAGATCACCAGCCAGAACCACGGTTTCTCCGTGCGCGAAGGGACGATGCCGGACGACGTGGAACTCACGCACCGCAACCTCTACGATGGAACGGTCGAGGGGCTGTGGAGCCCGGAGCGGCGTGCCTGGAGCGTGCAATACCATCCAGAATCCAGCCCAGGACCGCGCGATTCAGGCTACCTCTTCGACGAGTTCGTCGGGACCATCTCTGAGAAGGTCGCGACCTAGATTTTGCCCCGCCGCGACGACATAAGCAGCATCCTGATAATCGGGTCTGGTCCGATCGTGATCGGGCAGGCCGCCGAGTTCGACTACTCTGGCACCCAGGCGTGCCACGCCCTGCGCGACGAGGGATACAGGGTCATCCTCGTCAACTCCAACCCGGCGACCATCATGACCGACCCCGAGGTCGCGGACGCCACGTACATAGAACCGCTCACAGTCGAGACGGTGGCTGAGGTGATCCGGCGCGAACGCCCCGACGCCCTCCTGCCGACCCTCGGCGGACAGACCGCCCTGAACCTCGCCATCGAGCTGCACGAGGGCGGCTTCCTCGATGAGTTCGGCGTCGAGCTTCTGGGCGCATCGGTCGAGTCGATCCACATGGCCGAGGATCGTCAGCTCTTCCACGACGCCATGGACCGCATCGGGCTCAGGGTGCCCGAGAGCCGGACGGTACAGGATCTCGCAGCCGCGGAGGAACTCGCGGACAGGATAGGCTTTCCGCTCATCATCAGGCCGAGCTTCACCCTCGGCGGCAAGGGCGGCTCCGTGGCCCGCGACCACACCGAACTTCGCCGCGCCGTCACCGACGGCCTCGACGCCAGCCCTGTCGGAAGCGTGCTCGTTGAGCGGAGTGTCGCGGGTTGGAAAGAGTTCGAGCTCGAAGTCATGCGCGACCTCGCAGATAACGTCGTCGTCGTATGCTCCATCGAGAACGTTGACCCGATGGGTGTCCACACCGGCGACTCCATAACCGTCGCCCCAGCCCAGACCCTCTCCGACCGCCAGTACCAGACCCTCCGCTCCGCATCTCTACGCATAATACGAGAGATCGGGGTTAGCACGGGTGGGTCGAACATTCAGTTTGCGGTCGACCCTGAGAGCGACGATTTCTATGTGATCGAGATGAACCCACGGGTGAGCCGGTCGAGTGCGCTGGCAAGCAAGGCGACAGGCTTTCCGATAGCCAAGATCGCCGCGAAGCTCGCCGCCGGGTATACGCTAGATGAGATCCCGAACGACATCACGCGCGCGACCCCGGCGTCATTCGAGCCCGCGCTCGACTACGTGGTAACCAAGATCCCACGCTTCGCCTTCGAGAAATTCCCGGCAGCCGCGTCCAGGTTGACGACCAGGATGCACTCCGTCGGGGAGGTCATGGCGATAGGCCGCACGTTCACCGAGAGCCTGCTCAAGGCTATGGCCTCGCTCGAGGTGGATGCTGGGGATGTGATCCCGAACCTCGACGAGGCGAGCGCGTACAGGATCTTCGCGGTCTTCGACGCCCTGCGGGCCGGGATGGACATACCGGAGATCTTCGAGCGGACAAAGATAGACCCGTTCTTCATCGCTTCCATAGCCAGGATCGTGGCCTCCGAGGGTTCGCTCTCATCCGGTGAATGGAGCCGTGAAGCGCTGCTCGAAGCCAAGAGGATTGGTCTTCCAGACGAAACCCTCGCTGCCGCGACCGGCTCCTCCACCGAGGTCGTGCGCGGTGTGAGGCGTGCCCTCGGCGTCAACCCGACGTACAAGTCCGTGGACACCTGCGCCGGGGAGTTCCCGGCCCAGACGCCGTACTATTACTCCACCTACGAGACCGAGGACGAAGTCGCACGGGGCGATAACCCTTCCGTCGTCGTGCTTGGCAGCGGACCCAACCGCATCGGGCAGGGCGTGGAGTTCGACTACGCCTGCGTACACGCCAGCTACGCCCTCAAGGACGCCGGTTACGACGCTGTGATGGTCAACTCCAACCCGGAGACGGTCTCCACGGACTACGATACCTCGACGCGGCTGTACTTCGAGCCGCTTTCGGCGGAGCACGCGCTGGAGGTGATCCGGCGTGAGAAGCCGGATGGTGTCATCCTGCAGTTCGGCGGCCAGAGCCCGCTGAAGCTCGCCCGCGAACTAGAGAAGTCGGGGGCGAAGGTCCTTGGTACGTCTCCGGACGCCATAGACCTCGCCGAAGACCGCTCTCGGTTCGGGCGGCTGCTGTCGGATCTCGGCATCCCGCATCCACGATTCGGGACGGCATTTACGGCAGATGAGGCGCGGCCGGTGGCGCGGGAGATAGGCTATCCCGTGGTCGTCAGGCCGTCGTATGTGCTTGGCGGGCGGAGGATGGAGATCGTCTACAACGACGAAGATCTCGACCTTTACCTAAACGCCAGCACCGGTACGAGCCCGGAACATCCAACCCTCATCGACAAGTTCATGGAAGATTACGTCGAGGTCGATGTGGACGCCGTGTGTGACGGGGAAGACGTGTACGTCGGCGGCATCATGGAGCACGTGGAAGAAGCGGGAGTCCATTCAGGCGACTCATCTTGTGTGACGCCGCCCATCACCATCCATCGGGCGCTCCTGGAACGGGTCGAGGAGTACACGAAGCGCCTTGCTCTTGCAGTTGGGGTAGTTGGATTGATGAACGTGCAGTTCGTGGTTCGCGGTGATGACGTGATGGTGATCGAGTGCAACCCACGCGCCTCGCGCACCGTGCCGTTTATCTCCAAGGCGACCGGCGTTCCGCTGGCTAAGGTGGCGACTCGGGTGCTGCTTGGTGAGAAGCTAAGAGACATGCGCCTCTGGGCTTCGACGAACGGACACTTCTCCGTCAAGGCGCCGGTGTTCCCATTCGACCGCTTCGCTGACGTGGACCCGCTGCTTGGGCCGGAGATGCGTTCGACGGGGGAGGCGATGGGGATAGACCGTTCGTTCGGCGGGGCGTTCGCCAAAGCTCTGATCGCGGCGGGCCAGACGCTGCCGGTTTCGGGGCGGGTGTACATCTCCGTCGCCAACAGGGAGAAGAGGTCCGTCGTCCTGATCGCACGTGCGTTCGCGGACCTCGGGTTCGAGCTGGCCGCGAGCGAAGGAACGGCTGAGGTGCTCAAGAACAACGGGCTTCCGGTCTCGGTGGTGCCAAAGATCGGGGAGCTGGGTGACGACGTGCTCGGCCTGATCGAAGAGGGGGGTGTGGACCTTATCGTGAACACACCCTGGGGCCGCGGGGCTCGCACGGATGGGTACCTGATCCGGCGCAAAGCCCTGACGCACGGCGTTCCCTGTATCACGACCCTCGCGGCGGCGGCGGCGGCCGTGCAGGGCGTGGAGTCTGCCATCCGGGGCGGTACCAGGCGGGTGAACCCACTCCAGAAATTGCTCGGGGTCAGGACTTGAGGTTTCACGGTGTGGAGATCGAGGATCGCGAGGAGATCGGCGGCTATACCCTTCTGCGGTACAGTTGGGAAAGTGCCATCGAGCCCGGCCAGTTCGCAATGGCGCGGGTGGCCGGATATCCAGTGACCTTCGATCCCTTTCTCGCCAGGCCATTTTCCTACTATGACCACGACAGCGAGACGGCGAGCCTGCTCTTCGAGGTGCGAGGCCGGGGAACCGCGTTGCTGGATGACGCGCGAGATAGGATCGAGGTAAGCGCGCCGCTTGGACGCGGGTTCAGGATCGACGAATCCAGAGGCCCAGCGGCCCTGCTCGGTGGCGGCATAGGCGTTGCCCCGCTCAAGATACTAAGCCGCCGCCTGAACGCGCTCGGTGTGTGCCACGATGTCTTCCTCGGTTTCGCCGACACCCGGTACGCCGCAGTAGCGGAGGATTTCCCCGGAGCAAGCGTGGCCACGGTAGATGGCTCGGCCGGGATACACGGCACCGTGCTCGACGCAGTACCCGACCTCGAACGCTACGAAGCAGTCTACGCCTGCGGCCCGAACCCGATGCTGGCTGCGGTGAAGCGCGCCGTCGGGGATAGAGTCATCTGCCAACTCTCAGTGGAGGAGAGGATGGGATGCGGCAATGGCTCGTGCAACGGGTGTGTGGTGCCGGTTCGTGACGGCGGATATGTCCGGTCGTGCGTCGAAGGCCCGGTCTTCGACGCGGAGATGCTGGCATGGTGAAGCCGATAATTTCCACCGTACCTTATATTGTGAAGTTGCTAGTCACCTTCGGACCTATGCTCATTATTCTCGTGGTAGTTGTCACCTTCGCAGTTGCCATAATCTTCGCTTCTTTCAAAATTGTCGGCTCGGAGTATCGTTGGTTGAGGTATACGTTGCGGGCTGTTGGAATTGGGTTCCTATTGATGTGTTTGCTGTTCCTCTTCACTTTAGTGAGGGTCTTGACGGCACCGCCAGCATGAAGAATGATCTCCAGACCTTGCAACTGGCTATCGAGCTGTGCGGCATCGCGCTCGAAACTCCGCTCATCCCTGCCTCGGGGACGATGTCGAAGGAAGCTCTTGGCGAGGTCGCTGGCGTATACGGCGCCATCCTGCCGAAGACCACCACCCCGAAAGAACGGGCTGGCAACCCGCCGCCGCGCATCGCCGAGACTCCGGCCGGGATGGTCAACTCTATCGGCCTCCAGAACCCCGGCATCGAGAAATTCCTCGAAGGGCTGGACGACTTTGATCTCGGGGTTCCCATCTTCGTATCCGTGGCGGGGGATGCGGTGGACGAGTTTGTCGCGCTATGTGACTGCCTTGCTGGCGATGATCGTATCTCAGCCGTCGAACTCAACCTGTCTTGCCCGAACGTCGAGCATGGCGGCCTGACCTTTTGTGCGGGACCGACCTCGGTCGAGGAGGTGATCGGGGCCTGCCGCGCCGCATACCCAGGGAAGCCGCTCTTCGCCAAGCTCACCAACGAGGGTGTGGTAGCCAACGCCATCGCCGCCGAAGAATCCGGCGCAGATGCCCTGACAGTCATAAACACGATCCCGGCTCTCACGATAGATCCCGAAAGCCAGAGCGTACTGGTGCGTGGTGGGCTCTCCGGTCCCGCGATCAAACCCGTGGCGTTGCGGGCAGTCTACGACGTGTCAAGAGCCGTAAATATCCCGGTCATCGCGAGCGGTGGGGTATCCACCGGGACAGATGTTGCGGAGTTCATGCTTGCCGGTGCGACGGTGGTGCAGGTAGGCACGATCAGCTTCGTCAGGGAGCCAGGGGAGATTCTGCGCGAGTTCTCGGAATACCTGGATCGGATGGGCACGACCGCAAGCGAACTGACCGGCGCTTTGTAGAAGAGTCATCTACTGCGTCTTCTGCTCTGGGCGTTGAGCGGTGACGAGCAGGGTCGCAACCCGCAGGTCTTTGCGCATCTGGGAGGGCTGCGGGGCTTTCGCGGCCAGCCCGTGGCGGGAGAATGCTGCGAGGCGGCCTTCGGGCACAGACGAGAGATCCGCCGCCCCCGACACCTAGCGGCCGGTGTTTGCCAGATCTCTTCCGCAGGCCTGAGCAGCCTCTCGCGTTGAACGGGGCCCGGTATGCGGGCGATCGTCGTAGCCCATAGCTCCTGCATCGCCCGGTTGCGAACACGGACAGTCAGTGGTGAGACCCCGATCAGGAGATACTGGATTCGTACGAGGCGCTGTCAAGATCTCAAGATTTCGAGATACACAGTCTCACTTTGACGCGATGGGAGCACGCCGAGCTCCTCCGATAGCAGGCTCCTGCAACGCTCGTAGACACGTAGCGCCTCGGCCCGGTTGCCCACCGCGGCGTGGGCACGCATGAGGAGTTGATAACTGGTCTCGCGGAAAGGGTCGATAGTCACCGCTTCCTTGGCATGCTTCACTGCGAATGCTGGCTCTGTGTGCCAGATAGAGGGCTCACTTAGACATTCGTGTGCACGCACGAGCACGTCGCGCAGCTCGGAGCGTTTCAATGTCGCCCACGGTCCCTCTTCGCCCGTTAAGAAAGGTCTTCGAGAGATCTGGCAAGCCACTTGCGCCCATCCCCAAGCCTCTCGCGGTTTATTTCCCCGCAGCGCACTCTCCGCGAGGTCGATAGCCTCGCTTGCGGCTTCCACGTCTATCCAGACGTCGGCGGGCAGCAATAGTTGATAGTGGCCGAAGGAACTGGCAAGGGCAATCTCGGGAATACCGGCGCTAGCGAGTAGAGCGCGCAGCTTGCTGACGAGAGCGCTGAGCGACCTTTCCCAGGAAGGAGGCACCCGGTCGAGCCAGAGTTCCTCCGCCAACTCGTCCCGCGACACGGATCTGAGGTGCTCGCCGACCAGGTGGACGAAGGCGAGGCGGCCTTGCCTTCCCATCAAGCGTCGTTCGTCGAGTAGGACGGTGCCGCTATCCTCAACGAGCACCCGGCCAGTCAGGTAGATTCTCAGCGGCATCTCACCAACCTTTTCACAACACGCTGCCAACATCCGCGCAACAGGCGTAGCGTAGTATACGTGCAAGAAAGGAGGTGACACCAATGGCAAAGATCATGCAGTGCGACTGCGGAACTGTGGTTCGGGGAGAAACCGACAACGAACTGGTGGCCAAGGTCCGAGAGCACGCGCGAGAGGTCCACGAAATGGAGATCGCTAGGGAACAGGTCCTCGCGATGGCTCAACAGGAGTAGACGCACACGCTCTAGTACTCTCCGGCGCCGCCGCCTTACTTCGCCCCAACAAAGCAACAGGTAGCCTTACTCATCTCTCGGACTCCCTGCTCCCCTTCGCCAATAGAGTAAGGCTACTAATGCGGTGGACGCTTGCCTGGGTCAGAGTGAAGGTGACGATGAAATCGTGGAGCAAGCAGAAGGAGCAAGCATGATGAGCCACCGTTGGTATGAAGGGAAAGCGCTGATGACTGGCGTGGCGAGCCACCGCCACGAGATCTCGGGTACGACGGGAGAGGAGATAGAGCGAAGGGTGAGTAACCACTGTCCGGACGTGGTAGCGATTCTGGTGCGTGAAAAGTCGAGAACGAAGGCTCGGCATGGATCTACACAACGAACACGACACAAGGAGGTTGGGCCATGAAAGGTTAGATCCTAAGGAAGGTTAGTCGAAGTCAACCAAGAAAGAGAGGAAAGAAACCATGACGGTACAACCGATCATCGACGAGAACAAACTCAACGAGTTCGTTGGGAGGTTCGCCGGAGACCTCGGGGCCGTGCTGCACGCGACGACGGTCCTCATCGGCGACAAGCTGGGACTAAATAAGGCGATGGCCGATAGCGAGCCGATCACCGCGGAAGAACTGGCCGAGCGCACCGGCACCGGCGAACGATACATGAGGGAGTGGTTGTCCGCCCAGGCGGCCAGCGGTTACGTGGAGTACGATCCCGCCACCGACCACTTCCGGTTGTCCGAGGAGCAGGCTTTCGCCCTGACCAACGAGCACAACCCCCTCTTTGCTCCGGGCGGGCTGCAACTCGCGGCCTCGACGATCAAGGACGCCGACGCCATGGCCGAGGCCATCCGCACGGGCCAGGGTGTCGGCTGGCACGAGCACCACCACGACCTCTACGAAGGCACCGAGCGGTTCTTCCGGCCCAGCTACATTGGCAGCCTGGTGGACTCGTGGATACCCGCGCTCGAAGGCGTGGAGGATAAGCTGCGGGCCGGCGCGAAGGTGGCCGACGCGGGCTGCGGGCACGGGTCTTCGACGGTCATCATGGCCCAGGAGTATCCCAACTCAACCTTCGTCGGCTTCGACTACCACGAAGCCTCGATAGCCGCCGCCCGCAAGGCTGCATCGGTGGCCGGAGTGAACGACCGGTGCAGCTTCGAGGTGGCCTCAGCCAAAGACTATCCGGGCACCGACTATGACTTCGTGGCGTTCTTTGACTCCCTGCACGACATGGGCGACCCCGTGGGGGCTGCGGCCCACGTACGCCAGACCCTCAAGCCCGATGGCACCTGGATGATAGTCGAGCCTTACGCCAACGACAGGTTGGAGGACAACTTGAATCCGGTTGGCAGGATCTTCTACTCGGCCTCCACGGTCCTCTGCGTGCCGGCGTCCAAGGACCAGGAGGTGGGCCTGGCTCTGGGCGCCCAGGCAGGAGAGGCACGCATACGCGAGGTCGTCATCGCCGGGGGGTTTGGTAGCTTCCGGCGGGCAACTGAGACGCCGTTTAACCTCGTATTCGAGGCTCGCCCGTAGCAATCTCGCGACCTAACCTCGGGGGCTGTCATCTCCTTTCAGTGCGGCCAGCCCCCACAGGCTTCGCCGAGGATGGCAGATGAGCCCAACGAGAATACTCGCTCGTTCCGACTTGGTGCGCGCCACACGCTGTTCCGCGTCGGCTGTTGCTGGTCGTTGATGCTTCCGATGTTCCTGGTCGGTGGCGCCGGTAGCCTCGATTGAATGCCGGTTCTTGGAGTGGAGATGGCTGGCGAAAAGTACGTCAGTAGGGACGGACGATCCATCTCCTCGAACCGGGTTCACAATTCCGGGTTGGCCGTTATCTCGGCTGGGCTCCTCTGGACGGACTCGGATACGAATTAGCTGACCGGTGCTTTGCGGGGTTTATAGAGCCAGGCGACGGTCTGAGGAACCCGATGTTATAATCCCGCGCGATGTTGAGGAGGGCTCCCGATAGGACATCTCAGGAGCGCCTGAGCGCGCTCGAAGAGGCGAACAGGGTACG